>NZ_JBICYR010000020.1:0-90893 GCF_043201175.1 Streptomyces sp. NPDC048337 | reverse complement strand
AACACTTCCGCACCATCGGACTGGGAACCTGGCCGAGCCTCGGATCGCGGAGTCGACTCCACGTCCCGACCCGACAGGTTGTTGACCGCGGTCAACACTTCGCTGGGCTGTTCGGGCGGGGCTGCGGTGCGTCCTGCCGGCACGGAGTTGTTAACCGCGGTCAACACTTCCGCACCATCGGACTGGGAACCTGGCCGAGCCTCGGATCGCGGAGTCGACTCCACGTCCCGACCCGACAGGTTGTTGACCGCGGTCAACAACCCGGTGGCGGCGGCTGACTCCAAGATCGCCTTCTTCTGCGCCTTGGCTTCGGCTTCCTGAGCCTTGTGGGCTGCGAGGAGCTGGAAGAGCTCTTCAGCGGAAAGAGCGGTGGGGGAGTCCTTGAGACGCCGAGACATCCAGACCGCGTCCCTGCCCGAGATCTCCCCGCTGCTGACGGATGCACGGACCTCCGCCGGCAGCGCGAGCAGGCCGAGCTGGTTGGTGATCCACGCTCTCGACTTCCCGAGCTGTTCCGCTGCTCGGGCCTGGGCACCGTGCCCGCCGCTCTTCTCGGCGCACACGTCAACCAGCTGCTGGACACCGGTGGCGCGCTCCACGGGGTCGAAGTCGGCGCGGTCCAGGTTTTCCTTGAGCAGCCGGTTGAGGAACTCTTCCCGGCTGTCGGCGAACTCGTTCCGGATGACGAAGTCCAGGGTGAGCAGCTCGGCACGCTTGGCGCTGCGGAAGCGACGCTCACCATTGACGAGTACGTACTCGGCGTCGCCGATCTGCGCTGCATGGTCGGGCCAAAGGGACAGGTACGCGGCCCGGGTCACGACGACACAGGCTGCGAGCTGTGCCTGGCGGAGTTCCTCGCCGAAGCGTGCTTGCTCTTCCGCGCTTCCGAAGTTCCGACGCGGGTTGAGGGGCGTGGAGGAGACCTGCGCGAGCGGGATCTTGACGATGGCGTACGAGGGAATGCGCCCCTCTGCCACGGCCTTGGCGCGTCCGCGGTCGCTCAGGGCGGGGCCGACTTGGATGGCGGATGCCCTCTGGAAGGACGTCCCGCCGCCGAGCTTGTCTGCCTTGCTCATCCGACGAGCCTCCTGGTGAGCTCGCGCATGCAGCTGGCCTGCTCGGATTCGGGGGCGTACTCCAGCAGGGGCTGCTTGAGACGGACCGCTTCCCGTTGCTCCTTCAAGTCCGGAATGACGCCGATCACCGGGGGAGTTCCGAGGTCTCGCCAGCCCTGAAGCGAGGACGTGGCGATGAATCCGCGGCGGCTGTCGTACAGGTTGACGACGATGCCCAGGAGTGCGAGCGGGAGGTTCATGTCGCCGGAAAGGGAGGAGATCTGGTTCATGAGGAGTTCGTAGGCATCCGCGGAGGAGTCCTCTGCCTGGACGATGATGACGATGCCCGAGGAGTCCGTCTCTTCGCCGTCGCGGGTGCGGCCGTAGTAGAGGGCGTTGTCCATCGTGTAGCCCAGGCTGGGAGGGCAGTCCACGAGGATGTAGTCGTAGTCCTCCTCCAGCGCCAGAAGTTCTCGCTCCAGTGCGGCTTCCCGGATTCGCAGGCCGGGGGCGGTGGCGAGCTTGGCGTCCAGCAGGAACGCGTAGTTACTGCCGGGCAGCAGGTGGAGGCGGTCGCCGAAGAGCTGGTCGGATTCCACCGTGACAACGAGGCTGCGAAGTTCGACCTTCTTCTCTTCGCCGAGCATGCGCTTGGCCAAGCTCGGGTCGTCGATGCCGAGGGGTTTGTGGCCGAGCTGCGCGGTGAGGTGGCACTGCGGGTCGAAGTCGACGAGCAGCACGCGAGCACCACGCTCGGCAAGTCCTTCGGCGATGCCGGCGGAGACGGCCGTCTTCCCAACCCCACCCTTCTGATTGCAGACGACGTACCTCACCGGGCCTGAGGCCTCACGCTGCTTGTGGGAGGCAGGCCGGTCCCGCAGCCACTCAGTGAGGGCCTGCGCCAAAGCCTGGTTGAGCGCCACCTTGCGACTCTTGGCCACCTTCCGGAAGGCCGTGTTCATGCCTCGCGGCAGGTGTGTCGTGAAGTTCGCGGCTCCACTCGTGTCGGCGGGTGGGTGCTCTGCACCGTCTGCCATCCATGCCTCGATGGCCTCGGCGACGGCGTCCTGCATGACCAGGCCGAGTTGGGCGGAGCGGACCTTGATCTTCTGCCGCAACTGGGGCGGCAGCTTGATGGCTACCTTCTCCCTGCCCGGCGGGTCGTTTGTAGCGGTCATACGGATACCTTACTGACCTAGACTGCTGGTTCAACCTCGCCACTCGCTGACGAGTTGTCGCATTCGCGACGGAGCTCGACGGAAGACAGCTGACAGCAGCCACCGCCTGGTGACAGGCTGATCAACTGGACCGGTCGGAGATGGGAAGAGAGCACGTGGCTCAACTGCAGCTGACGAGAACGCACCGGATTCTGATCGGTGTGGTGGTCGCGGGCGCCGTCGTCATTGCCGGCATCGGTTTCGCCGGCTCGTACGCCGCTGTGCGCGAGCTCGCTCTGAAGAAGGGCTTCGGCGACTTCTCCCTGGTGTTCCCGATCGGCATCGACGCCGGCATCTGCGTCCTCCTGGCGCTCGACCTCCTGCTCACCTGGATCCGCATCCCGTTCCCCCTCCTGCGTCAGACCGCGTGGCTGCTCACCACCGCGACGATCGCGTTCAACGGCGCGGCCGCCTGGCCGGACCCGCTCGGCGTCGGCATGCACGCAGTCATCCCCGTGCTCTTCGTGGTCACGGTGGAGGCGGCCCGGCACGCGGTCGGCCGGATCGCGGATATCACCGCCGACCGGCACATGGAGGGCGTCCGCATCACCCGCTGGCTGCTCTCGCCGGTCCCCACGTTCAAGCTGTGGCGCCGGATGAAGCTCTGGGAGCTGCGGTCATACGAGCAGGCCGTCGCCATGGAGCAGGACCGGCTGATCTACCAGGCCCGGCTCCAGGCCCGCTACGGCCGTGCCTGGCGCCGCAAGGCCCCGGTGGAGGCGCTGATGCCGCTGCGGCTGGCCCGCATCGGCGTCCCGCTCGCGCAGACCTCTTCCGCCGGCCTGACCGCAGCCGGCCTGAGCCCGGTCCTGCTGTCGCGCCCCGAGCCCGCGCCGGTGCCGGTGCCTGCGGAGGAGCCGGAGTTGACGGCAGCGGCAGATGTGCCCGAGCTGCCTCCGGCCGACCAGCCGCCCGTTGAGGAGGTCCCCGTCCCGGAAGCGGAATCTCCGACCCGCGCCGCGGACCCCGCTCCCGAAGCCTGGGATGCGGTACCCGAACCCGTCCTCGTCGACCTGACGCTGGCGGGGCGGGACTTCATGGGGCAGTACGGCGTGGTCCCGTCCGCAGAGCAGTTCGCGGCGTTCCTCGCGCGGGACTACGGCCTGACCGACCAGGACACCGGTGGCCTTCTGCCCGATGCCCTGCTGGAGCCGGTGCTCGCTGAGCTACGGGCGGCAGATGCCGAATCGGCGGTCCTCCCGGCTCCCGTGCCGGCGGTCGCGGAGCCTGTGGCCGACGCGCCGGCGGCTTCGGCTCCGGCGTACGAGGAGCAGCCCGGTGCGGGGGATCCGCACCCCTTCTTCGGAGAGCCGAGCAGTGTCCACGGCCTGTCACACCCGTCGGCCGAGCAGGTACAACTGCCCGCCGGAGCGGTCCCCGCGCCGACGGCGTCGGTGACCGACGCGGGCCCGGCCGTACCCGCAGGCCGTTCCTTCGAGCAGCCCGTCCTCTCGGCGCCGACCGAGGCGGAGGGCCGGGACTGGGTCGCCGAGGTGGCCGTGTCGGCTGAGGCGACCGCCCGGGTGCCACGCCAGCAGGCCGATGAGGTGCCGGCCGAGACAGACCCGATCCAGCGCGACGTCGAGCTCGTGGCCTCCTGGCTGACGGAGGCCGAAGAGGCCGGGAAGAAGCTGTCGGGGGCCGAGGTCGCCCGGCGCCTGGAGGTCTCGCCGAAGACCGGCCAGCGCCGCGTACTTGAAGCGAAGCAGCACCTGGAGGAGCAGCGCCGGCAGCAGGGCCGGGCGCACCTCCGCTCCGTCGGCAGCAGCTGACCGATTCCGCTTCGGGCACGGTGACCGGTCACCGGCTCCCGATCCCGGCCGCCCCGCGTAGTCGTCCCGCCGTTACCGATCCGGTGCGTGACCGATCGCGCAGCCGGTGCCATGACCGATGGACGAACCCGCCCACGACCGGGCCCGTGACCGGTCACCGGGCCCGCTCGTGACCGATTCCGGGCCCGGTGACCGGTGACCGATCGAGGCCCCATCGGTCACCGGTCATGACCGATCCGCGGCCATCGGTCACCCCTCCGCAGCGTCCTCCCACCCGCCCCCTGGGCAAGCCTTCACCCGGGAATCCCGAGGCTTGCCCACCCCCCAGCCAGGCTTGCCCACAGTTGCATGGACCGGTCACGAGGAGGCTTGCCCAACCCCCCACCAGGCTTGCCCAATCGGTCACGGGAGGCTTGCCCAGCCACAGGGCAAGCCTCCCATCTGCGCTTTTAGGGCTGCGGGCAAGCCTTCGGGCAAGCCGGTCTGAGGAGTGTGTACGGCACGAGATCCGAAAGGAGACGTGCCGTGCACGACGCTTCGCACCCCGCCGCCGGCGGCGGGTACTTCGACCGGCTGGACGCCGACTGGGCCGCGCTGTGCGCGGACCCGGCCCTGCGCCAGGCGGTGACCGACTGGGTGACCGATGGCCGACTGACCGACGAGGTCGCGGCCGTGACCGATTCCTGGGCCGGCGCCTGGACGCCCGAGCAGCTCCTCGCCGCGTTCCGCCCGGCGACGGACGGCGTGACCGATTCGCTGACCGATGCCGTCCTGCGCGCCCTCCTGGAGCGAGCCGCCGGCCGTGACCGATCCGCCGTCCTCGCGGGCCGCGTCATCGTCCAGGCGATGCTCCCCGCCGTCTTCCGCATCACCCGCGGGCAGGTCCGCATGACCGGTGGCCGCACCCGCGACGCGGTCGGTCACGTGACCGTGGCCGCCCTCTACGAAGTCGCCCGCTCCGGCCGCATCCACCTCCGCCCCGGCCGGCCCGCCGCCAACCTCACCCTCGACACCCTGCGCCGGGTCCTGGCCGAGCTCGCCGCCGAGCAGGAGCCGGCGGGGGAGGACCTCGCGGCCGCCGAGAAGATCGCCGACCCGACGCCGGGCCCGTACGACATTGCCCGCGCCCGCAGCCTCCGCGCGGCCGCCGCCGAAGCCGGCCTCCACGCGGGCCCGCCCGAGGACGCCGCGACCGCCCCGGCCCGGCTGGAGCTCCTGGAGCTCCTCCTGGACGCGGTGCGCGACGGCGCCCTGTCGACCGCGGACGCGCAGGCCTTGGCCTGGCACCACGTCAGCGGCGGCCTCCCGGACGCCGAGGCCGCCGCCCGCGCCGGGACCACGGCCGGCGCCTGGCAGCGCCGGCGCTCGCGGGCCCTGGCCCGCCTCACAGCATCCCTCCAGCCCGAGGCCGCGGCATGAACCGGACCACCGCCCCTGCCACCGTCCGCTCCCCCCCCCTTGGAGATGCGCCTTGACCACATCCGCCGCCGCGACGTCGCTGGACGCCGACGAGGAGCGCGTCACCCGCGCCCAGCGTCTGCTCATCCACCTCGGCGCCGCCCTCGTCGCCCACCCCTTCGACACCGGCACCCACGAGAAGCTCCGCGCCTTCCTCGACGAGGACGCCGAACCCGTCCTCGCCTCGCTCGCCGCACTGAGCCGGCGGCCCGAAGCGGAACTCCGGCGCCGGATCACGGAGCTGGCCGGCCACACCCTGCGCTCGGCCGGAGGCACGGCATGAGCCCCGTCCTCACCGGCCGCCGCAATCAGGCCGCCCCGGCCGACCCGCAGCCGCCGACTGTCCAGGAGACCGGCACCGAGCCGGACGCCGGTTGGGTCGCCGGCTGGTCGACCGGAGCACAGGCCAACTCGGCGGCCCTGATGCGCTGGCTCGTCTGGGGCCTGATCGCACTCGGGCCGCTCATGGGCACGCTCGCCTACCTCTCCGTCCCGGCCACGTCCGCGTCCCCGGCGCCGAAGACCGCGCCATCCGCACCGGCCGCGAGCGGCGGACAGGGCGCATCCGGGTTCGCGACCCTCTTCGTCGCCGCCTACCTGTCCGCCGGGCGCGGCGATGAGCCCAAGCTCGCCGCCTACTATCCGCCGGCCGCCAGCATGCAGCTCGACGGCGCCTCCGGCCAGCACCGGGGCGAGCAGCTGACCGTCGTCCGGCTCCGCCAGACCGACAACGCGGTCTGGTCGGTCACGGTCGCGGCCCGCGTCACCGGCGCGCAGCCGACGGCCACCCCGTCCACGCAGCCGGGCGCCTCGCCGAGTCCGGCGGCCGCGGCCGATGCGGTGCGCTACTTCCAGGTGCCCGTGGCCACCGCGCCCGGCGCCGGGGGAGCGACCGCGTACACGGCGCTCGCGCTGCCGGCCGAGGTCGCCGCCCCCGAGCGGGCCAAGGGCCCGGAGCTGGTCTACGGCGCGATGCGCCCGGCCCTGCCCACCGACCCGCGCACTCAGGCCGTCACGAGCTTCCTGACCGCCTACCTCACCAAGGGCGGCGCCGAGCTCGACCGCTACCTCGCCCCCGGCACCCGCCTGACGGCTCCGTCCCCGGCCCCGTACTCCGGCGTTGCGGTCGACCAGCTCGCGGTCGAGGGCGAGACCGGCGGCGAACCGGTCGTCTCCGTCCCCGGCGACGGCACCGCCCTGCGGCTGCTGGTCACCCTGCGGGCGACCGGTCAGGACGGGGTGCGCCTGCCGCTCACCTACGCCCTCACCCTCAAGGCCCGCGCCGGCCGCTGGGAGATCGCCAGCCTCGACGGCGCCCCGGCCCTCACCTCACAGACTCCGGCCCCGGCTGCCTCCGGCGCCCCCGGTCCGGTACCCACCCCCACCGCATAGAAGAAGGAGCACTGTCATGCACGAGACCGTCACGCTGGCCGCGGGCTGGATCCAGACCGGCACGGGGATCGGCACCGACATCAAGGCCCTGATCTTCGACGTCGCCATCCCGGCCCTGTGCGGGATCTTCGTCGTGGTCGTCGGCTGGAAGACGAAGGCGCCCGGCCCGACGATCATGGCCGTCATCTTCGCGGCGATCGTCTGGGGCCTGTCCGCCAACATGGGCGCTCTCAAGAACAAGACGACCGAGGACATCGTCCAGTACCAGTCCGGCCCGAACGCCGCACGGACCGACCAGTGAACGAGGCCGCCACCGGAACGGGTGGGGGAGAGCTGGACTTCGAGCTCATCGGCCGCTGCTACACCAAGGCCCGGCGCGCTCCGCTCGTCCACGGGGTGATCCGGGACGTCAACGGCGGCCGGGGAATCCGGCTGCCCGGCGGCCCCTACACCCTGACCCAGCTCGCCGGGATCGTCGCCACCGTCGCCGCCCTGATCCTGACCCGCCCGGTGTGGGGCGGCCACGGCTGGCTCGACGCCGCAGCCCTCCTGGTCCTGCCCGCCGTGGTCGCCTTCGTGCTGCGCCACCTCCACATCGACGGCCGCAACCCCGCGGCCGCCCTGCTGAGCATCGCCCTGATGCTGGCCGCGCCCCGGCGCGGCCAGCTCCGCGGCCGCGCCTACCGGCCGGCCCGCCCCACCCGCGGCGACACCCGCATCCACCTGCCCGCCGACGAACAGGCCGCCGACGCAACTGCCCGGGCGATCACTGAGGCCCCCGCCCTGGAGCGCCGGCCGCAGCTGGCCCGGCCCCGGCCCGCGGTACCCGCCGCCGTATCACCGGCACCCGCAGGGCCTTCGGCGCCCGCCGCGCCGGTGGCCTCGGGCGTGCAGGCCCTGCTCGCCCGACGCGCCTCCACCCCTCGTACCTGACTGGAGAACTGACGATGCGCCTGCCGATCCGGCACGTCCAGCAGAACCTGATCTTCACCACCCACGGCACCGTCTGGGCGGTGTGGCGCGTTGCTGCGACCAACTACTCCCACGCCCCGGCCGCCGTGAAGCGCCGCCGTCTCAAGGCTCTGGAGGGCCTGTTCAAGGCGATGACTGGCGAGCCGATGCTGCTGTCGCTGTGCCCGCAGATCGACCCGACCGCGGTGGTGCGCGCCATGGTCGACGACATCGACCTGGAGCGCGCGCCCCGTTACGAGAGCCTGGGGCACGCGGTCCTGGACCAGCTGGAGACGATGGAGCTGACGGGCCGCACCGACTGGCTCGCGCTCCCGCTGCCTCCGCTGTCGCAGAAGGACGCGGTGATGTCTGCGTTCCGGGCGGCGCGGGCGGAGGTCTCCCTGCAGCTGGGCCTGATGCCCGCGCTCGTCACCGACGCGGAGGTGCAGCGGCGCCTGGAGCAGGCTCAGCGGATCCAGGCCCAGTGGCCGACCGGCGTCTCGATGCGGCCGGCGTCCGAGGCGGAGATCCTGTGGATCTACGGCCACTCCGCGCGGCGCGGGCTCGCCGAACCGTTCCTCCCGGATGGCACCGAGACCCCGGTCCGCGGCCGGGGCCGGAACGTCGCGGCGCTGGGGGAGATCCTCGTCGGCGAGGGCGGTGCCGACTTCAACACGGGCCCCGCGCTGCCGGCCAACCCGTTCACGCGTCGCTTCCTCCAGGTCTCCAGCGAGTGGGGTGACTCCTACCAGGCGCTCCTGGCGTTGAGTGAGATGCCCGAGGCGTTCGCCCTCCCGGGCGCGGCCTACCTTCAGCAGCTCGACGACCTGGCCTACCCCGTCGACTGGACCGCGCGTCTGGTCATCGTCCCCGGCTCGAAGGCCGAGCCGAAGGTCCGCAAGCGCGCCCGTCACCTCAAGGCGCAGGCCGCCGAGTACGAGGGCGACCCGGCCGGCCCGCCGGCCGCGGTCGCCCGCAACCAGGCCGACAACGAGGAGTACCACGAGAGGCTCACCGCGAACCGGCGCGAGGTGGAGATCCGCGCCATGGTCACCCTGGCCGTCTGGGGCAACAGCCCCGACGACGCCATGGACCGGGCCGCAGCTCTCGCTTCCGACTTCGGGTCCACCGACTACACCTTCTCCCGGCCCGCCGGCGAACAGGCCAGCCTGTGGCAGGCGATGCTGCCCGGCTTCCGCACCCCCCGCGTCATGGCCGGCTACGCGCAGATCCTCCTCGCACGGGACTTCGCGATGGCCATGCCCTGGTGCGGCTCCCAGCTCGGCGACGAGCGCGGCGGCCTCTACGGCCTCCAGGTAGCTTCCGGCGGCGCCCGCCCCGTCCTGATCGACCCCGCCCGCGGCCCCCGCGAGAACGCGAGTGCGTCTATGGCGTGGCTCGGCGAGCTCGGCGCCGGCAAGTCCGTCGGCATGAAGGGAGCCGTCTACAACGTCCTGGCCCGAGGCCACCAGCTCGGCCGGCCCGGCAGCCGCGGCCGTGCCGTGATCGTCGACCGCACCACCGACCAGGAATGGGCGCGGTTCGCGCAGGCCTGCCCTGGCACCACGCAGCTGATCCGCATCGACCACACCGCCGAGGTCTCCCTCGACCCGCTGCGCCTCTACAGGGAGAGCAGCCCCGAGGTCGCAGCCCGCTTCACCGAGTCCTTCCTCACCCTGCTGCTCGGGGTCCGGCCGATGGACCTCGAAGGCGTCGCCCTGTCCGAGGCCGTGCAGGCCGTCCTGGCCCGGCCTGAGCCGTCGATGCGCGCCCTGATGGACGAGCTCACCGCACGTGGCGCCGGGGACGCGGCCGCTCACGGCCTGGCCCGCAAGCTCGCCTCGGTCGCCCGCAAGGACCTGGCGAGGGTCGTGTTCGACGAGACGCTGCCGGTCGTCGACACCCACCGCGCGGACTCCGTCGTCTTCCTGGTGTCCTCGCTCGCCCTGCCGAAGAAGTCCGAGCTCGCGAGCGAGCACCGGATCCAGCGCCTGGAGTTCGAGAAGGTCCTGGGTCGGGCCCTGATGTACCTGATCGCCGCCGTCTCGCGCGAGACCGCGATGCGCTCGCGGGACGAGTTCGCGGTCACGGTCTTCGACGAGTGCTGGTGGCTCACCTCCAGCGACGAGGGCCTGGAGTTGCTCCTGGAGCTGCTGCGCGACGGCCGCAAGCGCAACGCGGCCGCGTACATCGGCAGCCACGACGCCGACGACATCGGGCCTGCCGACAGTGAGAAGGGAATGATCGTCCGCGGCCTCATCCCGCACCGGTTTGTCTTCCGGCAGACCAGCCGCCCCCTTGCCGCGCGCAGCCTCGAATTCCTCGGCGTGGACTCCACCGACAGTGACCTCCTGGACCTGGTGACCGGCGGCCTCTCACCGCTCGGCCTGCCCGAGGACCAGCGCCGGGCCCGGGCGGGGGAGTGCCTCTACCGCGACCTGGCCGGCCGCATCGGCCTGATGCGGGTCCTCATCCCCCGGGACCGGGCGATCGAGCGCGTCATCCACACCACCCCGACCAGCCAGCAGGTGGCGGCATGAAAACCCTGCGCGCCCCGTTCAAGCGGCTGCGGCTGCTCGGAACAGCCCGCCTGCGCCTCGCCCTGCTCGTGGCGGCGCTCGCCGCGACCGCGTTCACCATGCTCACCTCGTTGCCGGCCCTCGCCGAGCCGAGCCCGTCCGCGACTCCGGCGCCCACCAGCCCGCCGGTGGCCAACCCGCTGGGACCGCCCACAGCCGGTGCGCGTACGCCCACCCCGGAGGAGCTCGCCGAGATCGAGAAGATCATCGCCGACCTCAACAAGCGGCTTACCGACGGCATGAAGGAGGCCTACCTCAAGACCGAAGAGGAGCGCCTGCGCAAGCTCCTGCCCGACGAGGGCGGTGTTCTCGCGGTCTTCAGCGTCACCGACCGCAATCGCATGCCGATCTCGGCCTACACCGTCAAGTCGGACACCGGCGGGCTGATGGACTGGGACCTCGGTATCCAGAACCTGATCGCCGAACTCTGCTTCATGATCACCAAATGGGTTGTCGCGTTCTGCTGCTGGCTCATCGCCTGGTCCCTCAGCTTCGGCCTCGCCAAGCTTCTCCTGACGCCCGTTCTGTCCGTCGCCAACTCCCTGCACACCCAGGTCATCCTGCAGATGGGACTGCCCAGCCTCTTCCTGTCGGTGTGCGCACTCGTCTGCGTGGCTCGCATCTTCTTCGGCGACCGGGCCAAGGGATGGGGAGACGCCGCTCTCACCCTCCTCATCGCCGGCCTGACAGCCACGCTGCTGTCGTCGCCCCCGCAGATGCTCCTAGGCGAGAAGGACGGCGCCGTCGCCGCTGCCCGTGGCCTGTCCCTCGAAGTCGCCGACATCATCCTCGACGCGAATCCCGGCGAGCGTGAGAAGGACCCCGACGACGAGGACTCCGCCAGCGAGCGAGCGCTCTCCCGCCCGCTGACCGACGCCCTGACCGACGCCTTCATCGTCAAGCCGGCCATGCTGCTCCAATACGGCCGGGTCTTCAAAGGTGACTGCGCGAAGAAGTACTCCGACACCAAACTCACGCAGCTCGCCTACGACCGGGCAGTCAACGAGCAGATGGAGCGGCTGAAGAAGCTCAACAGCTACCGCGCCTGGATCGACCCCACGGGTGCGCAAATCACCGACTGGACGATGCCGATCGCCAAGCAGTGGGCGATCGACCACTTCGGCAACCCCCCCATGGAGGCATTTGAGAAGCAGTGCGTCGAAGGCGATGCTCAAGCGGCCAAGCGGGCTTCCATGGACAAGGTCGGCGGGGCAATCTTTCTGCTCGTCGCCGCGCTGATCGTCACCGTACTCATCACGGGTCTCGCAGGTTCCTTCCTCGTCGCTCAGTGCCGCATCGCCTGGGACGCCGTACGCGCTGAACCCGCCCTCGTCGCCGGCCTCGTACCCGGAGCCGGCCGCGGCTACCTGTGGGACTGGGGGGCATCCGTCCTGCACGCCCTCGGACAGCTACTCGCCTCCATCATTGGCCTCGCCGTCCTCATCCTGATCATCCAGGCGGTCCTGGACCCCGTACAGACGGAGAAGAGCACCGAACTGACCCTGCGTTTCCTGGCCGTGGACGTCGTGTGCATCGGCGCGATCAAGAAGCGCAAGGCCCTCACGGTCAAGTCGAAACAGGCCGCGGCGAACTTTCGCGCCAAGATGTCCGCAGGCAGGATCGGCGGGACCAACGGCTCCGTCTTCACCCCGTCCTCCACCCCGGTGCAGAAGAACCAGTCCATCGCGCGCAGGGTCACGCGCGGCGCGGTCCGCACCGCGATGGTCGGCGTCTCCCTCGCATCGGGCAATCCGATCGCCGCCCTCGGCTACGCCACGAGCTCCAGCGTCAGCACCGTCGCCCTGATGAACCGGATCCAGTCCGGGGGCAACCGCGGCCGCCGCCCGGCCCGGCCCGCAGGCCAGCCCCAGCCCCAGCCCCAGCCCCAGCCCCAGCCCCAGCCCCAGCCCCAGCCCGGCAACGCCGGCAACCCGGGGCAGACACCGCCCGTCCCGCCGCAGAACCCGCCCGCGCAGCCGCCCAACCCGCCCGGCACCCCGGCGAACCAGCTCCCCGGCGGCCCGGCGCACCACCTCGCCACCAGCAGCAGCCAGGCGGTCACCGTTCCGAACCAGCTGCCGGGCGGTCCGATGTACCAGCGCCCCGGCACCAGCGGCAGCCAGGCGACCACCACGCCGAATCAGCCCAACCCCCCGGCCACGCAGGCCACCACCCGCCACCAGCCCCGCCACCAGGTCCCGACCCAGCCGGCTGTCTCGCCGCGCCAGCAGCAGCTCCGGCAGCGTCTGGACCGTGGCACCCCACGGCAGCCCGGCCCGCGCCGCGTCCCGACCGCGGCCCCGCGGCGGCCCAGTGACGCGTCCCCGAGCCGTAACGAGGAGCGGGAGTTGAACATCCGCCGCCGTCGGCAGCGCCGCTCATGAAGAAGAAGTTCAAGGGGTGGCTGGCCGGCGTCGCCGGGCTGCTCGGCCTGGCGCTCGTTCTGCTGGCCGCCGTCGCAGCCCACGTGGCAGGCCTCGGCCAGAGCGAGGCCGAGGCCGCTGCGGCAGCAGCCAGCTGCCCCGCCGGCGGCCAGCCCGGCCTCGACCCGGACACCGCCGAGATAGCCCGCAAGGTCAAGGAGATGCTCGCCGGGAGCGGCGCCGTGAACGTCCCCGGCCTCGACGAGCCCAAGAAACAGATCCCCAACGCCAAGGTCATCGTCGCGACCGGCATCCAGAAGCGAGTGCCGGCCCGCGGCCAGGTCATCGCCCTGGCCACCGCTCTCCAGGAGTCCACCCTGATCAACCTCGACCACGGCGACCGCGACTCCCTGGGCCTGTTCCAGCAGCGGCCCTCCCAGGGCTGGGGCACCCGCGAGCAGATCATGGACCCCGTCTACTCCTCCACCAAGTTCTACGACGGGTTGGTGAAGATAAAGGACTGGGAGCAGATGCCCGTCACCGTGGCCGCGCAGAAGGTCCAGCGGTCCGGCTTCCCCGACGCGTACGCCAAGCACGAGCCCCTCGCGACCGCCCTCCAGCAGGCCATCGCCCCCACCCTCGGCGCCGCCCCCGCCGGCCCGATGCCGGGACAGCCCAGCCTCGGCGGCGGCTTCGGCCCGGGACGGTGCGCCGGCCAGGGCGGCGGCAACGTGGACTTCGGGAACATCCCGGCCGGCTCGCTGCCGGAGGGCTACCAGATCCCGGCCAACGCGCCGATGCAGGTGCAGACCGCGATCCGCTGGGCACTGGGCCAGCTCGGCACCATGTACCAGTGGGGCGGCAGCTGCACGAACCCCCACGGCCCCAACCCGTCCGAGCGGTGCGACTGCTCCTCCCTGACCCAGCGCGCGTACGGCGTGGCCGGCAAGGAGATCACCCGCACCACCTACACGCAGATCAACGACGGCCATGTGGTCCCCACGAGCGCGATCCAGCCGGGCGACCTGCTCTTCGCTGTCGGCTCCGCCTCCCGCCCCGAGCACGTCGCCATGGCGATCGGCTACGGGTACGTGGTGCACGCGCCGAAGCCCGGCCGCGTCGTGGAGGTCGTCAAGCAAGACAGGTTGGGCCCGATCCTGCTGGTCGTGCGCGTCGTCTGATGAAACGGCGGTGCCCGGCCCGGACATCCCGCGGGGCGGGCACCGATCGACTCAGTCACCGCAGGCACCAGCACCCCCAATCGTCAAGGGATTGCAAAGCATTCGGGCGCGGTGTCTGGATCGGCCGCGAATTCTTACTTGGTCCAGGTGAAGGGCTTCTTCCCACCACCCTGGAGGAACCGTGCACCACTCCGCCCCGTCCCGGACGACCTCGGTCCGGCCGACATGAGCCTTCCGCACCTGCCGGTTGACGAGCTTCTCGCCCAGCTCCAGGCCGTCCTGAGCGCGGCCGCACCGTACCTCGTCGCCCTCGGCGTTCTCGGGGCGGCGGTCTGGGTGTGGTGGACGATCCGGCGCGCGGCGCTCGTCCGGGAAGCGCTCGCCGACCGGGTCCAGGTCGAGGTGGTCCCGACCAGCACGTTCGACCCCGGTGAAGGGGAAGTCGGCCGGTGGGCCCGCCAGCTCGGGCGTGTGCACTACGCCGCCGACGGGGTCCCGGCCCGCGGATCGGCGGTGCGGCTGCGGTACACCGCGGTGGAGGGCAAGATGCGCTGCTACATCGAGGGCCCGGCCGCTGCGGCCGCGATCCTGAACATGCCCGGCTTCGCCGAGGTCGAGGTCCGAACCCAGCATGGCCAGGCCGACATCCGACCCGTCCGCTTCAACGGCCCGGGAGGAACGTCGTGACCGCCGTCATCTCCCTCGCCAAGCCGGCGCAGGCGACCACCGCCCCGGCGAACGCGCGCCGGTACGTGCAGCGCGCCGAGCTCACCCTGGGCCTGCCCGACTACAGGGCCCTGGCCTCCCTCGGCCTGAGCCCCGACCCGCTCCAGCAGATGGCCGCGGCCATGGCCTCCGTGCGTACTGAGGACGGGGAGCAGGCCGAGGCGGTCTTCGACCTGGTCCCCGTGTCCGAGCAGCGCCTGGCCCGCCGCCGACGCCGCCTGATGGCCCGGGCCGCCCGCCGGGGCCCGTCCGCGTACGGCGAGCGCCTCACCGGAGGCTTCGGCGGAGGCGGCTTCTGGGGTTCGGCGACCTCCGCCTGGTCCGGCGGTGCCGGCGCTTCCAACCGATCCGAGCGGATCCCGCGGCAGACCGACCTGCGCGACGGCGTCGGGAAGCTCGAACCGTCCGCCGGGGCGGTGTTCGCCGTGCAGATCCTGCTGCGCACCGAGGCAGCCCACCCGCAGCTGGCCCTGGCCCGGATGCACCAGCTGATCGCGGCGCTGTCGATGACCTCGGGTGAGAACTACCTCAAGGCCCGTCGGCCCCGACGATGGGCGATCGGCAAGTTCGAGCGCCGGTTCGCGAGCGGGGAGTTCGCCCCACATCGCCGGCAGTGGCTGACGGTGCCCGAGCTGGCCGGCTGGCTCAAGCCGCCCACGGTGAAGTGCACCGCCTCAAGCGTCGTCCGCACCGGCGGCCTGGTCCCGCCGGCCCCGGCCGACCTCCCCGTCTACACCGGGCAGCACGACCTGATTCCGCTCGGCGCCGTGGTCTATCCCGACGGCCGCGAGCGGATCGCCGGCGCCCGCGTCCAGGACCTCCTCTTCGGCCTCCAGCTCGGCAAGTCCGGCCACGGCAAGACTGAAGAAGCCCTGGTCCAGTGCATCGCGATGGCCCACTCCGGCTACGGCTGCTGGTTCCTCGACCCGCACGGCGAGGGCTGGGCCCGCGCGAAGCCCTACCTCGCGCACCCGGAGATTCTCGACCGGCTCTGGGAGATCAACCTCGCCAAGGCCGACCCGGACCAACCCGTCGTCTCTTGGAACCCCCTGTCGATGGAGGGCCGCAACCTGTCCGATGTCCAGGACATCGTCCGCTCCGTCACCGAGGGCATCGCCGCGGCACAGGACTGGGGCGACAACGCGCCCCGCGCCCGGACCATCCTGGCCCGCGCCTCCCAGGCGCTGGCCCTGCTCAACCTCCAGGCCGTCCAGGCCGGACACCCCGAGGCGCAGTGCACCCTCTTCCAGCTGCGCACCTGGCTCACCGACGAGGACTGGCGCGAGGGGCTCCTGCGCAAGCTCCCGGACCGCGTCCGCGCGTACTGGGAGACCACGTTCCCCAAGCTGGGCCCCGACGCGGTGCCGACCGTCACCTACGCCATCGACCGCCTCGACACCAGCCAGAGCCTCCAGGGCTTCTTCGGCAGCCCGCGCTCCGCGTACGACGTCCGGCACGCCATGGACACCGGCAAGGTCGTCTTCGTCTGCCCGTCCGGCAGCGAGAGCGACGCCCTGGTCAGCTGCCTGCTCATCCACGACCTGCACCGCGCCGGCCTCTCCCGGCAGGACACCCCGCGCGAGCAGCGGAAGACCTTCTGGGCCTGGGGTGACGAGCTCACCGCCCTCGACTCCTCCAGCAAGGGGTTCCTCGCCGCCATCGCCGAGCAGCTGCGCAAGTACGAGGTCCGCTTCATCGGCATGACGCAGATGGTGCTCCGGCTCTCCGCCATCACCCGCCAGGCCCTCCTGCAGAACCAGTCCTGGCTGTCGACCTGCGCCGCGGACTACGACGAGGCGGCCTTCGTCGCCAAACGGTGGAACGGCCACGTGTCCCCGGAGACGATCACCGAGCTGCCGAAATACCACTACGTGATGTCCGTGAACCTCAACGGCGCCCGGACCACGCCCTTCCGGGTCCGCGGCCTGCCCGTGGACGAGGTCTTCGCGCACTACGACAACCCGGCCGGCGTCCCCGCCCTCGACCAGGCGATCGACAGCAACCTCAACCGCCGCCCCCTCGGCGACATCCTCGCCGACCTGGAAGAGCTCGACGCCGTCGTCCTCGCCCGCCACACCGGCCGGCGCCCCGGCGGCCCGAGCGCCGGCGACCCCACCAGCGTCATCCACTAGAGGGGAATCACCCATGCCCTACCCGCAGTCCACCCCCACCGGGCTGGGCCAGGTCGCCCAGCAGGCCGCCCAGGTCCTCTACCAGCACCGGCTGGTCTCCACCCGCCAGCTCCACCGGCTCGTCACCCCGCACCACACCCGCACCGAGTACCTGCGCCGCCAGCTCCATACCCTCCGCCAGGCCGGCTTCGCCGAGGCCGTAGGCCGGCGCAGCACCGGCCAGACCGAACTGCTCTGGTGGCTGACCGAGAAGGGGGCCCAGGCCGTCGAAGCCGTCGGCCTGCTCCAGTCCCGCGCGTACCGGATGAACCCGGAGGCCGCTCTGGGCCCGCTCCAGGAGCACACCCTCGCGGTCGTCGAAGCGGGAGCGGCGTTCGTCGAGCACGCGCGCCGCCTCGGCCACGAGTGCGGCCCCCTGGACTGGTCGCCGGAGATCGCCCACTACTACCGCGACGAATCCCGGCCGGGGGAGGAGCTGTGCCTCGTCCCGGACGCCGTCCTCAGCTACGTCCACACCGCGGCCAAGCAGCGCACCCTGCTCACGTTCTTCGTGGAGGTCGACCGCACCCAGATGACGATCGCCCGCCTCGCGCAGAAGCTGCACGCGTACGCCGCCTACCACGAGTACGCGCCCCAGCCTCAGACTGCCAAGGGCAACCGCGGCCCCCGGCGCCAGGCCGCACTGCCGGCCTGGCGCTACCGATACCCGGCCTTTCCCCGGCTCCTGCTCGTACTGACGGGAGCCTCCGAGGACCGCCTCGGCCGCCGGATCGCCGATCTGCGCAGCCTCGCTGCCAGCGACCCGGCACTCGCCTCCACACCGCTCCGGGCTGGCGTCACCACCCTCGACCAGCTCCGCACCCGCGGCCCCTTCGAGACCGTCTTCACACCGGTCCTCGGAGGAGCTGAACCTGCTGATGCCTGGCTATCAGCGCCTCTTGCTCGCGTTGCCTGATCCTGGAGGAGTAGCCACGGACAAGACTGATGCAACGGGGTTCGCGCCATGTCAGGCGTACAGACCGTGGTGCGAGCGCTCCGTGGTTTGTGCAGCATGTCACCCGCTAGGTCATCGGTGGCTGAGGTCTTCGGGGGCAGCCCCCGAACCCCCGGCTCGGCATGTTCCCGCCCCGCCCCAGGGGGCGTGTCGGGCCCACGCGGAGCGGTGCGCATTCGGGCCGGTGCGAACGAGAACCAAGCATGTGGCCGATGAGCGTGTCGCTTTTATGGTGGCGTGGCTGAGGTGAGAGTTGGTGCAGGTGGCCACTGATCGCAGTCGTTGAAGACCGCGCCGCGGGGGCGCGCATTCGGTAGTGCAGGTTCGAACGGGGCAGCCACGGCGTCAGCGTGAGGGTTGCTCACCCCGGGGCACTGCTGAGGACGTGAGAACGTGCCGCATCGGGAACAGCCGCAACACAGCGCGACGTCGACGACTGACCGCTGTCGTGTGTTGCTGTCTCTTAATAAGAGAGCGAGCCTTCCACATCTCTCTGACCTGCATCTTCTCGTGGCCTGGCAGTCCTGGCGGACACACTTGAGGGTCAAATCTGTTAACGCCGCCATGACACTTCCCCCCAAAACTTAACGTGAGGGAAGACAGAAGCCTGGGTGAGGCCTACGGCGAATACGCAGGCCAGAGAGGCGCGCAAACCTCCGGACTACCCGGGAGAAGGATGCGCAGGGACGAGCCAGATCGGGCATGTGTGTTGCGGGGACTCGCGAAACTTAACTATGAGGCAAGTTCTGGGTCCGATCCGCTCCGGAACTTTCGCTGAGGGAAAGTCCTGATGCGGATCGCGCACGCTACCCGCGAAGCCCCTCGATGAAGACCCTCAAGACTTAACCTGGCGGAAAGTTCCGGACGGGGAGGGGCGCCGGAACTTGCCTAGAGGGAAAGTTCCGGCGCCCCTCCCCGGATGAACCCGGCAACTTGCATAGGCGACGCGCCGTCAAAACTTAAGCTGACGGAAACTTTTGGGATAGGCTCCCTCTGCCTGAACAGCAGAGGAGGGCTCAGTGACGCCTGAACCGCCGGCGCGAGCACAGCGCCGGCCCAACCAGACCCCACCCGCCGAGGGGCCCAAGAACGGCGACGATGTCCTCGACGACATCGTCAGCCTGCTGGCCGGCCACATCGGGCACACACAGAACGTCGCCCCTGCACCAACCAGGCGCAGGGCGACCCGTGGAGGGCCCAAGGTCCAGATCCACATCGACTACAGCGACACCGACCCTCGCAGCATCCACACCATGGCCGGCGAGATCGGCTACAGCATCACCTCCAACTGGTTTGCCCAGTGGATGGCCAAGCTGCTTGTGGCCGGAGTCCTCTCCCGATCCCGAGCCGCAGTCTTCCTGTTCGTCGCCGGCGGACAGAAGAAGGGCACCGGTATCGCCTCGTACACGCAGCAACAGATCACCGACGGCCTCAACGAGTTGATGGATGACATGCCCGGCGCGAAGAGGATCACGCGTCCGACCGTCAACAAGGCCGTCAAGACGCTCATCGAGTGGGGCTGGTTGGAGAGTGCCGGCTACGGCCGCATCCGCCTGAACGTCACACTCTGGTTCGCTGGCAACAGCGGCGAGCAGAAGAACGTCCTGGAGGAGATCGCTTCCGACCACGGGGATGAGCCCGAAGCCTTCCCCCACAGGGTCGGCCCGAAGTACCTGCCGGGCCAGCAGATGCTTGACTTTGAGGAATCGCCTGCCAGGGGAGCGGCAGGGTGACAGGCGCCTGTATATCTCGACGACGCGACCAAGGAGACCCCACCTGATGCCCAAGCCTGTGATGTCCCCACTCGTGACCGAACGGATCTGGGCGCTTCCGATCGGGGCGGCCGCGGTGAAGTTCCTGTCCTACCTCGTCTTCCGCAGTGAGACGGGTACGGGCAACCTTCCCTCGCAGCAGGCGATGTCGGCCGAGTACAAGGTCAGCCCGGCAGCCGTGAGCAAGCTTCTGGACCCCCTGTTCGAGCTGAACGTGGTGCTGCGTACGCCCAGTGAGCGCAGTCGACGCGCCAACAGCTACAGCCTGCATCCGCTCGCCGCCCGATACGAGAGCGCCGAGGCCATGGACGAGGCCTTCGCTCAGGCTCTGGAAAACATGCGCTCGGGCAAGCTCCTGCCCTTGAAGCTGCCCGAATACCAGACCGTCCCCCCCGCGCAGGGCACCCCCAAGCTCCGCAGCGTGGCCTAGCGGACAGAATGGAAGAAGGCCCCCACCTAGCGGTGGGGGCCTTCTTCTGCCTGAACAACAGATTGTCACCAGCATACGTGGATGGGCGCGACCCCGTACAGCGCGCACCGACCCGACACTGACGGGTATCGGTGCAACTGTCCCTACGGCTCGCGACGGGAGCGCGGGCACCTGCACTGCGGCCGACATCGCACTGCCACGTCCGGTCGGCCGCCGCTCCCCATCGCGACTGCGGTGCCCGCTGGGCTGTAAGCGTGGCGGTGGGCCCGTCTGACGGTGCGCGGGTCGGGGCCTCCCAAATGACCGACGGAGACATCTGAGGGTGGCGGAAGTTGCGTCGATTTCAAGCCCCAGGCGTCGATATTCAGCCATCGGTCCCGCGAATCGCGCTGGCCCTTTGGGTCCCTCTGATGCCCCAGAGGGAGTTTAGATTCATGACCCCTGCAATTGGGTGGACAAAATGTTCCATTTTGTCCTTGTGTGGTGGTGTGAGCGGGGTCGATGTACTTCGATCTCGCTTGGCGGCAACGTAACGTGTGAGGCATGCTGGGCCGATTGTGGAAGGCGTCAAGGATACGGACCTGAGTCGGCCCGGGAGGCAGCGATTCTGATGAAGCGATCTATCTACCGTGTTGTGGTCCTTACCAGCCTGGTGGCGGCAACTGCAGCCTGCACGAGCGCAGGTCAGGACAAGGATGCGAAGCCGAGCACCGCTCCGCCCTCGGTATCTGCCCCATCCAAACCCGCAGACGAGACCGAGAACGCTAAAAGGGATGCCTCCGCCGCCTACAAGTCGTACTGGAAAGAGATGGAGAAGCTCTACGGAGATCCGGCCGGAGAATCCAGTCTGAAGAACTTTGCGGCATCCTCTGCCCTCGACAATGCAGAAGCGGACGCCAAGCGAGCGCACTCGCAGGGCTACGTTTACGCAGGCTCGGTCGTCATCGTGAATTCGGCTGCTGTCGGTACGGAACTTGCCGGGCAGACGCCGAAGGTCACACTGACCAGCTGCATCGACATCTCGCAGTGGAGTGTTCTCGATGCGAAGACCAAGTCTCCGGCGGTCCTGCCTTCTGGCCGGCTGACGAAGTACGTCATCGCGAGCACGGTGGAGCGCTGGCCGGAAGGGTGGCGAGTCGTGCGCGACGAGCCGCAGGGGCAGCCGTGCTGAGACCACGGCTCCGGCCCGCTTCCCCGCTTGCCCTCCTGGCCTGTCTGCTGCTCGCCACGCCGGCCGCGGCCAACCCGCCCCCGCCCGGAACAGAAGTTGGCCCGTGTGGCCTCTTCGTCTGCGTCGGAGCAGGCACCCCTGGCCGGCCTCCCGGCGAGAGGCCCGGTGGCGGGGGAGGAGGCGGTGGGGGAGGAGGTGGCGGGGGAGGCAGTTCGGCGCCCCAGTGGGTTTGCACCTACGAACTTGCCGACCCGCAACCCCCGTCGGGAAGCGCGGACTGGGAAGGACACACCCCGGGCGATGGCGCCGTCTACAGGGAGAGCTGCACCTGGCTTCCCTCGGAGAACCCGCTCACCGTCATCCGGCGAGTCTGGTCCGCGGCACCTCCTACAGCTCCCGCAGTGGACCCTGCGGTTCTGGCGCAGCAGGCCGTCGACAGCATGCTCCTGCGTGGTCCCGACATCGGCATCACACCCCGACCAGGAGGCAAGGGCGTAGTCGGCATGCCCGTCTACATGTGGACGGCCACCGGTACGGAGACGTACGGCCCCAACACGGCATCGGCCTCCGTCGGAGGAATCACCGTCACCGCGACCGCCAGGGTGTCAAAAATCGTGTGGAACATGGGTGACGGGAAGACCGTCACCTGCACGACGCCCGGCACGCCCTACAAGCCCGAGTTCGGCAAGACGCCGTCCCCGGACTGCGGCCACCGCTACGACAAGCCGTCCTCCACCACCGGCTCCGGCACGTTCCACGTCACCGCGACGTCCACGTGGTCGATCGACTGGCAGGTCACAGGCGGCGCCCAGGGCGGCCAGCTGACCGAGATCCGCACCAGCGCCGTGGACATCAACGTCGCCGAGGTCCAGGTCCTCAACTAGTACGCGCACTGCTTGCACTTCCCCGAGAGGCAGTACCCGAATGGAATCCCCCGCCGCCGCCCCGCCGGTGCCGCGCCCCGCCGGACCACGTGCCGAGCTCCCCATCACCACCGCGGCCCCTGTGAAGAAGCAACGCCGGTACGCCGCGGCTGCCCTGAGCACCGTGCTGGCCGTCGCGGCCGCCCTCGGCGCGGCCGCCGCAGTGTCCTCCGTCGGTGACCGTACGAAAGTTCTGGCCATCGCGAACGACGTTCCGGCCGGTCAGCCGCTGACGGACGCGGACGTCATCGTCGCGGAGGTCTCGGCCGACGCGGCCCTGACGCCGATGCCTGCCACCGACCGCGCGAGCGTCGTGGGCAAGCGTCCTGCCGTCGACCTGCGCAAGGGCAGCCTGCTCGTCGCCGCCCAGCTCCAGCCCGGTACCGGCCTCGGCGACGACAAGCAGCAGGTGGGTGTGCAGGTCAAGCGTGGCCAGGCACCCGCCGGTTCGCTGGTTCCCGGCGACAAGGTCCTCGCGGTCACCGTCCCGGGCCAGGGTGAGCAGCCCACCGGCAAGGACGGCGCCGAGGCTCCGCCCACTTCCGTGAAGGCGGTCGTGGTCTCGGTCAGCCGACCCGACGCGTCCGGCGCCGTCGTCGTCAACTTGGCCGTCGCGTCCTCGGACGGGCCCCTGCTGGCCACCCGCGCCTCGTCCGGGCGCGTGGCCCTGGTCCGCGACGTGCGGAGCGGATCGTGACCGTCACCGCGCTGGTGAGCGCGAAGTCGTCCGGTGTGACCACCAGCGCCCTCGCCATGACTCTGTCCTCCATGCGTCCCTCGCTGCTGGCCGAGTGCGACCCGGCCGGCGGCACCCTGCGCGCAGGGTTCTTCCAGGCCCAGATCACGGCCGGGACCGGCCTCTACCACCTCGCCGTCGCCGAGCGCGCCGGCGAGGACGCCCTCGCGCGGGCCTTTGCCGACCACCTCGTCCGCCTCGACGCCTCCGGAAACCGCCAGGTCCTGCCCGGCCTGACCGATCCCGCACAGGCCCCCGCTCTCGAACGGAGCTGGCCCGCTCTGGCCCAGGTCATGCGGGTCCTGTCCGACGAAGGCGGCTACGACGTCGTCATCGATGCCGGCCGTCTGGCCCTGGAGTCCGGCCGCCTCCACTCCACCCTCACCCCCGCACCGCTCCTCCACGGTGCGGACCTGGTGCTGCTCGTCGTACGCGCCACCGACCAGTCCCTGGCTCTGGCCCGGCACATGACCGAACCGCTGCGCAACGAGCTCACCGACCGCGGCACCGGCGCCGACGCCCTGGGCGTTCTCCTCATCGAGGACGGCCCCCGCCGCGCCCACGAGGTCTCCGAGGCGCTGCGTCTGCCGGTGATGGCCGCGCTGCCCTGGGAGCCGGACACCGCCGCCTACCTCGCCGGCACCGGCAGTGCCCCGCGGAAGCTGAGCAAGTCCGCGCTCCTGGGCGCCGCGCGCACCGCGCTCGGGCACCTCCAGGCGGCCGCCTCCCGGCGAGCCCTGCACCGGCAGTACCCGCCGACCCCTGTGGCGCCGACCCCTCCAGCGCTGGCCGCGCAGCCGGCACCGGCTGCCCTCCCGGCACAGGCACAGGCCACTCCTCAGGTCGCCGGGGTTCTTCAGCGTCTTGGACAGGGACGGGTGGATCCCCGTGTCTGATACCCAGCAGCGCCCTGACGGCCCGACCGCGCACGGCCCCGCCGACATCGCCGGCCTGCTCACCGGCCGTATCGGCACGACCCGCATCCCCCAGCCCGCGACGGCACCAGTCCCAGCCCCCGCCCTGCCGGCTCCCGCTCGCCTGGCGGCGGCCGCCAGTCCGGGCGCGGTCCCGAAGCTGGCCGGGCTGCCCGGCCAACTACCGGTCGCCTGGGAGGTGATCGAGGCCCTCCAGGCCGAGGTGTCCGCCGAGCTGTCCGCGCACGACCCCAGCCGCCTGCTGGAGGAGGACGACAGGAGGGCCCAAGCCCGGTCCATGGTGACCACGGCTGTCGCCAAGTGGTCCACGAAGTACTCCCATGGCAACTCCGCGCTCTCGACGGCCGAGGAACACGCCATCGGAGCGGCGGTGTTCGACGCGATGTTCCGCGGTGGCCGCCTCCAGGGCCTGCTCGACGAGGAGGGCGTCGAGGACGTCATGGTCGACGGGCTCCGCGCGCACATCGAGTACTACGACCGTCCCCGCCGCAGCATCGAGCGCGTTGCCGACTCACATGCCGAGCTGATCACCTGGGTCAACCGGATGGCCGGCCTGTCCGGCCACGGAGAGCGCGCCCTGACCCAGGCCACGCCGAATGTCGGCTTCCGCATGCCCGATGGGTCCCGCGTCACCGCGAGCCTGCTCACCACCCGCCCGTCGGTGGTCATCCGAAAGCACCGCATCCGCCAGCACGGCATCGACGAGCTCGTCCAGTGGGGCTCGATCAACCCGCTGCTGCGGGCCTTCCTCCTGGCCTGCGTCCAGGCGAAGCTCAACATCCTGGTCGTCGGCGACATGGGCGCCGGCAAGACCTCACTGCTGCGCGCCCTCGGCCGGGAGATCCCGCCCGGCGAGCGGATCGCGACCCTGGAGTCCGACCGCGAGCTCTACCTGGACGAGCCCGGGCCGCCGGACAAGCCGGGCCCCCTCACGTTCGCTTTCGAGGCCCGCCAGTCCAACGGCGAAGTCCGCGCGGGCAGCGCCTCGGGCGAGGTCACCATCGGCGACATGTTCCCCACCGCCCTGCGCTACAACGTCAACCGGGTGATCGTCGGCGAGGTCCGCTCCGCCGAGGTTCTCCCCATGCTCCAGGCGATGTCCGCGGGCGGCTCCGGCTCGATGTGCACCCTGCACGTCCGCCGCCCGCACGCGATCATCTCCCGCCTCGTCCAGCTTTGCACCGAGGCCGGCATGCAAACGGAGGCCGCGAACCACCTGATCGCCTCCGCGATCGACGTGGTCGTCTACCTCACGTACCTCGACGAGACCGCCATCGGCGGTCGCAAGCACCGCTTCGTCTCCCACATCTACGAGGTCCACGACGTCGTCGGCGAAGGCGGCCGCCCCACCACCAGCGAACTCTTCGCCCCCCACGGCGACGAACCGCGCGCCGTGTACCGCAACATGCCGTCGTACATAGACCTCCTGGAGCGCACGGGCACCTTCGACCGCCGCTGGCTGACCCAGAACCCCGAAGGCGCCTGGGGCCCGCCCATGAAGGTGGTCAAGCGATGACCGACCTGCAGAACAGGAAGCCCTGTGACCCGCGAAATCGCCTACACCGGCGCCACCCTCATGGGAGTGGCCGTGGTCCTCGCCGGCCTGCTCGTTTGCTGGCTGCACAGCTGATGACCGGACCAGAGATCCGGGAGGTGCGGTGAACTCCTCGCAGCTCGCTCTCGTAGCCGCGCTGTGTGCCCTCGTCATGGTCCTCGCCGGCCTGATCGCCGTACGCGAGTGGCGCGGCCACGTCGTCGACCCGGCGAAGCCCGCATCCCGCCGCGCCAGCCGGATCCGCGCGGCCAAGGCGACCCTGCCCGATGCCTGGCAGCGCCGCTGGCGCGCCGTGGTCACCACCGCTGGCATCACCGTCCTCGCGGTGTGGGCGTGGACCGGGTGGCCCGTCCACGGCATCCTCGCCGGCGCCGCGGTCCTGGGCTTCCCCTTCCTCCTCAACCCCGGCACCGCCGCCGAGCAGCGCATCGAGCGCCTGGAAGCGATCGGGCAGTGGCTCAACGGGCTGGCCGGCATCCACACCGCGGGCATCAGCCTCGTGCAGACCATCCGCGCCAGCGCCCGCAACGCACCGGCACCCATCGCAGCCAACGTGCGGGCGCTGGATGAGCGGCTGCGCTCCGGCATGGACTCCAAGCAGGCCTTCGCCCTGTTCGCGGACGAGCTCGGCGACGGCGTCGTGGACCACGTCGCGCTGCTCTTCCAGTCGCACGCGGCGAATATGGGCCCCGGCCTGTCTACCGCGCTGGAGGCGCTCGCGGTGACGATCCACCAGCAGGCCGCCGACGCACGCGACATCGAGTCCGACCGCGCCAAGATCCGCAAATCCAGCAGGATCGTCTCGATCGTGATCTGCATCGTCTTCGTCGGCTGCATGCTCAACGAAGCCTGGTCCGCCTGGTACCAGTCCCCGGCCGGGCAGGTCGCCCTCGCGATCCTCGGCGGGCTCTTCGCCTGGACGCTGTCCTGGCTGCGCCGGGCCGCCGCCACCAAGCCCGACCCTCGCCTCCTCAATCCGCTGACCCCGGCCGAGCCGGCCGCCGCGATGGGAGCCGCCCGATGATCCCCATGGAAGCGGTCCTGCCCGCGGCGGCCGCCGGCGCCCTCACCGGGGTGGCCATCCGCGCCCTGTGGCCGGCCCGGCCCGATGTCGTCTCCGTCATGGACCGGCTCGACGCCGACCACATCGCCCGCCAGCCCCGCATCACCGCCACCAGCACCGGGTCTCTGCCCGAGAAGGTCGGCACCCGCCTCCTGTCGGCGTTCGGCGAGCGGATCACCCTCCCGGTCCGGGACCTCAACCTGCTGAGGATCAGCCCGGCCGAGCACCTCGGCAAGCGGTTCCTCTTCGCGCTGTACGGGCTGGTCCTGCCGCAGCTGGCCGGGGCGCTCCTGTCGATGCTGGGCGTGAGCCTGCCGTTCGTCATCCCGGCCGGTGCCGGCATCGGCCTGGCCGCCCTGTTCTGGCTGTGGCCCGGCCAGGAGGTCAAGAAGGAAGCCGCAGCTGCCCGGCTTGTCGTACGGCACGCCGCCGCCTCCTACCTCGACCGCGTCGCCCTGGCCCGCATCGCCAACTCCGGCGCCGCTCAGGCCCTGACCGACACCGCCGACGTCGGCGACGGCTGGATCTTCGAACGGATGCGGCAGGCCTTCTACGAGGCCGACCTCGCCGGCGTCACCGTCTGGGACGCCCTCAAGCAGCTCGGCGAGGAACTCGACATCCCCGAACTCACCCGGCCCGCCGACACCCTCGCCCTCGCGGGCGACGGCGCCGCCGTCTACACCACCCTCCAGGCCCAAGCCCGCCAGCTGCGCGTCGCGATCCTCGCCGACGCCAAAGCCCAAGCCAACGAGGCGTCGACCTCCATGGTGCTGCCGGTGACCTTCGCGGTCCTGCTGATGCTCGTCTTCGTCGTCCTGCCGCCCGTTGTCTCCATGTTCAACGGCTGAACCGCAAGGGAGAACACCATGCACATCCGCGCCCTGACCACCGTCCTCGCCGCCCGCTGGGAGCGCCTGAAGAACGCCGGCGACGCCGGACAGACCTCGGCCGAGCTCGCCGTCATCGCCGGCGTCGTCATCGCCATCGCCATCGCGGTCGTCGCAGCGATCAAGACGTTCACCGACGCCAAGATCCCGCTCATCAGCGGCTGAACCACCCACCAGGAGGAAGGAAGCGGCGTGAAAGACCAGGTCAGCAACCGGTGGCGGCGCCTACGCGCACGCCTGCGGGACCAGGGCGACCGTGGCTCGGGCAGCGTGGAGCTGGCCGTGCTCGCCGTCGTGGTGCTGTTCCTTGTCTTCGCCGCGATCCAGACTGGCATGTACTTCCACGCCCGCTCCGTCGCCCGCTCCGCAGCCACCCAGGGAGTGGAGGCCGGCCGCCAGCTCGGCGCCGGCCCCGGCGACGGCGTCGCCCAGGCCCAGGAACTCCTCGCGAAGTACGGCACCGTACGGGGCGCGAGCGTCTCCGCAGAGGGCAGCGGCGCGGAGCAGATCCGCATCACCGTCCGCGGCACCGTCGCCACCCTGGTCCCCGGATTCGAATTGGACGTCGTCCAGAGCGCTGAAGCTCCTGTGGAACGCTGGGTGGAGGCGCAGTGAGGCGGGCCCGGCGCATCAACTGGCGCGAGGACCGGGGAAGCTATTCGGTCGAGACGGTCATCCTCGCCCCGGCCATCATCGCCCTCATGCTGCTCATGATCGCCTTCGGGCGGGTCACCGATGCCTCCGGTGCCGTGGACGGCGCCGCCCGGGCGGCCGCCCGCGCCGCCTCCCTCGAACGGGAAGCCGGCGCAGCCCAGGCCGCAGGCTCGGCGGCGGCCACCCGCAGCCTCAACGGTGAAGGCATCCACTGCGCCTCCTCCAGCGTCTCGGTCGACACCTCCGGATACGGCCTCGACCTCGGCCAGGAGGCCACCGTCCGCGTCACAGTTGCCTGCACCGCACCTCTCGGCGAGATCGGACTTCCGGGGCTCCCGGGATCCCGTACGCTCCGGGCTTCGTGGACCAGCCCGATCGACTCCTATCGAGGCCGCCAGTGATCACCGCCCTCACCCGCCGCATCAGCGCCCTGCGGGACCGGATCCGCCACGGCGAAGACTGGGGATCGCTGTCGCCGTTCTACGCGCTGAGTGCCATCGGCATCATCATGATCATGGGGCTTCTGGTCGACGGCGGCGGCGCCCTCAACGCGACTAACCGCGCGACCGGCCTCGCGCAGGAGGCCGCACGCGCGGCCGGCCAGCAGCTCAATGTCCCGGCCGCCGTCCAGGGCACCGAGATCACGGTGGACCCGGACGCCGCCGTCGCCGCGGCCCAGGACTACCTGGCCACCCAGAACGTCTCGGGCTCCGTGACCGTCACCGATGGCGGCCAGCGTCTCGAAGTCACCGTCCACGACACCTACACCACGTTGTTCGCCCAGTTCGTGGGTAGGTCGACGATCAGCGTGTCCGGCACGGCACACGCCCGACTGCACACCCAAGCCGGAGGCTGAACCAGCCCATGAGTACCTTCGTACGCCTGCTCCGCGCCCTGCTCGGCCTCGCCGTCCTGGCCGCACTCATCGCCGGCATCCCCCTCGTCCTGCTGGCCGTTGGGTATCAGCCCACAGACTTCGTCGGCGGATGGGATCTGCTGACCCAGCAGGACGACGGCCGGCTGTTCTTCACGGTGCTCACGACCATCGGCTGGATCGGCTGGGCGCTGTTCACCCTCTCCGCCCTCGTCGAGATCGTCGCGCTGTTCCGAGGACGCCAGGCGAAGCGGATCAGGGGCCTCGGCGGGATGCAGTCCTTCGCCGGCCTCCTCATCGGCGGCCTCGTCCTGATCGCCCCCACCGCCGCCTCGGCCGCCACGACCGGGCCGGCCGTCGCGGCGACCGCCGTGCAGACTGCGGGCACCAGCAGCGCGGCGGCAGCCCAAACGGCGGCGGCGGAGCAGGACGCCTGGCCCACCCACACGGTCACCGGGGATTCCGAGCTCCCGTGGGACCTGGCGGAGCAGTACCTGGGCAGCGGACCGCGCTGGAAGGACATCGCCGCGCTCAACCCCTCCATCCCGCAACTCGCGGCCGGCGACCAGTTCCTGCCCAAGGGCACAGTGATCCGGCTTCCCGCCGACGCCAACATCGCCAAGCCGGCCGCCCCCACGGACACAAAGCCCGCTGCGGCCCAGGCCGAGCCCGAGACGGCCGCGCCCGCGCAGACCGCCCCCACGGACACAAAGCCCGCTGCGGCCCAGGCCGAGCATGTCGTCAAGTCTGGTGAAAACCTGTGGGGCATCGCTGATGAGCACGGCGACCCTGAGGACTGGCCGAAGATCTTCGAGGCCAACCGGGGCAAGCCGCTGCCCGGCGGCGGGACGTTCGACAACCCCGACCTGATCGTCCCCGGCCAGGAACTCACCCTCCCCACGGCAACCGCCCCGGCCCCCGCTCCCGACAGCCGGCCCGCCCCGGATACCAAGACGCCCCCGAAGCCGGAGACGGCGAAGGACACCCCCACGCCGGCGGCACCAGCCCCCACGCCCTCGATGCCCTCCACGCCTGCGCCCGCCGCCTCCACCCCCAGCACCGCGCCCACCACAGCCGTTCCCACGCCCGCGCAGGACGGCCAGAAGGCGGACACCGCCCAGCAGCTCCAGGACGCCGACGAAGCCCTGGCCCCCGCTGCCGTCTGGATGGGCGCCGGCGCCCTGGCCGCCGCCCTCATCGGCACACTCGCCACCCGCCGCATCCTCCAGCAGCGCCGCCGCCGACCCGGCCGCCGTATCCCCATGCCCACCGGCAGCGCCGCCGCCACCGAACAGGGCCTGCGCGCAGCCCAGCACCCCACCGGATTCGACCTCCTCGACGCCGCCCTGCGCACCCTCGCCCTCAACCTCACCGCGGCGGAGCGTGAACTGCCGGTGGTCACCGCCGTCGTACTGCACGAGCAGAAGGTCGAACTCCACCTCGACCAGGACACCCCGCCGATGAAGCCCTTCGCGGGCGCCGCCGGCCGCACCGACCTGTGGACCTGCCCGGCCTCCAGCTCAGACCTCGCCGACCACGACGACCTCCAGGGCGCCGACGCGCCCTACCCGGCCCTGGTCTCCCTGGGCTGGGACGGCGCCGGCCGCCTGGTCCTCGTCGACCTGGAGTACGTCGGCGTCCTCCACCTCGACGGCGACGTCGACCACGCCCGCCACGTCCTGCAAGCCATCGCGGTCGAGCTCGCCAGCACGCCCCTGCCCGGCCACCTGGAGATCACCGCGCTCGCCGACACCGCCCCAGGCCTCGACGACGCAGCCCCCGAGCGCGTCGCCCGCACCGAGGCCCTCGCCGACGCGGTCGCCGAACTGACCAGCCACACCGCCGACCAACGCCGAGCCCTGGCCGCACTCGGCGCACCCACCCTCCGAGCAGCCCGCCTCAACGAAGACGCCGGCGGCTCCTGGACGCCTCATATCCTCCTCGCCGCCGAGCTCCCCGAAGGGGCCCAGACCGAGGCACTGCTCGACCTGATCACGGCCCAGCCGCGGGTCGCCGGCGCGGTCGTCACGGCCAGCGAGACCGCCGACCGGGCCCCGGAGGAGGGCTGGACCCTGCACTGCGCGGGACCGGACGAGACCATCGTCCTGCCCGACTCCGGCCTGCCCATCAAGCTCCAGGGCCTGACCGACCAGCACTTCGCCGACGCGATCGAGCTGCTCACGCTGTCCGCCGCCGACACCGACGTACCCGCTCGCGACGAGTGGCTTGATGGCCTCCTCGACGCCGAAGAGCAGGCGGAAGAGGACCAGGCTGAGCAAGACCGGGAGGACGGGAGCGAGGACGACCCGTCGGTCGACGCTGAGGAGATCGGCGACGGCGAAGCCACGCAGCCGGAGGCCGGTGCCGACGAGGACGGGATGCCGGACGAGTACGCCGACATCGAGCGGGAGGAGCTGGAGACCGCGCACCAGGCCGAGGCCGACACTCCCACCGACGAGACGGGCCAGGGGGCCGTACAGCCCGCAGCCCCCACGAGCGTGGTCTCCGACGGCCAAGCAGAGCACGGCACCACCGGTCCGACCCTCGCTGACCTCTTCGACCCGCCCGCCGATTTCGTTCCGGCCCCGGCAGCTGCTGCGCTTGAACCGGCACCTGAAGCCGCCCCCGTTCTGACCAAGCAAGACGCCGCCCAGGCAGAGGCCCCGGAGGCCGAGAAAGCGACCCCTACTCCGGCCCCTGCCCGGGTCCCAGCGCCCGCCCCCACTCGCTGCGTGGACGATGCCGACGACACCGAGGCAACGCACGGCAGCGCGCCAACGGTTCTCCTGCTCGGGCGAGTGCTCGTCGAGGGAGCCGCGGGCCGGATCGACTCCAACCGTCTGAACGCGGCTGTCGAGCTCGTCTCCTATCTCGCACTCAACCCCGGCGCCGACCACCACGCCATCGACGACGCTCTCTGGCCGGGTCGCCTGGTCAACAAGGAGATGCGCAACAGCGTCATCAGCCGCACCCGCTCCTGGCTCGGCAAGAACGCCGACGGCGAGGCGTACTTCCCCAGGGTCCAGCACACCGGTGACAGCCGCTACCGCCTCGCCCAAGCCGTCACCTGCGACTGGAAGACCTTCCAGAACTTTGCCCGCACCGGCCTCGCCCGCCACGACGAAGACGGCGAGCTCGCCCTGCGCCGGGCCCTGGCTCTCGTTCGCGGCCGCCCCTTCGCCGCGATCGACCCCCAGCGCTACGCCTGGGCCGAGCCGGCCATCCAGGAGATGGTCTCGGCCATCGCCGACGTCGCCTACGAGTTGTCCACCCGCCGCCGGGAAGCCGCCGACTACGCCGGCGCACTCTGGGCCGCGCACCAGGGCATCCTCGCCGCCGAGGAGAACGAACTCCTGCACCGGCAGGTCTTCCTGGCCCACCACGCCGCCGGAGACGTGGATGCCCTCCGCGAAGCCGCCGCCCGGCTGGCTCGCATCAACGAAGGCCTCGGCGGGGGAGTGGACATGGAGGCCGAGACCGCGCAGCTGCTGAGCACCCTGCTGCCGAAGCCGGTCATCCGCCGCTGACAGCCGGTCGCACGTCGCTCCACATGAGAGGCCCGGATTCCCCCGCAGCGGGGGAATCCGGGCCTTGGCCGTTCTGGGCCCTGATCAGTCCGCAACGCCGTATGCGGAAGAGCAGGGCGCGGCTGGTGTCAGGTGCTGGCGTTGCCGTGGTTGTCGATCAGGGGGACGAGTACGCGGACACGTTCGTGCAGGTCACCGACTCCCGTGGCAGATACCCCGGTCAGGACCTGGTCGAGGCGGGCGAGGCGGGCGCGGGATGTCGAGCGGAGCCGGGCGGCGGGGACCCGGGCCAAGACGTCCAGGGCCCGCTGCGCAGCATCCGTGGGCTGGGTGGGCGCCTCCGCCTGGGCGAGCACCAGGGTGGCCGCGGCCCAGCCGGGGGTGGCCACGGCGGTTGACCCGATGGACGTTTCGGCAGCAGTGCGCGCGCGGTTGTGGTGGCCGAGGGCGATGGCTGACTCCGCCTGGTGCAGGGTGTACTCGGCGACGTCGAACCCGAACCGGCCCGGAGCGAACCCCACGGCGTCGGCTTCGAGTTCACGCGCGGCCGCGGCGAGCGCCGTGCCAGCCTCCTGCTCCCGTCCGAGGCCCGCCAGGGAGGTCAGCTGCGCCCAGGCGTGCGCCTGGGCCTTCGGCAGACCGGCGGGGGCCTGGGCAACGGCGCGCTCCGCGTAGGAGAGGGCCGTCTCGTAGCGGTTCTCGTAGCGGGCGACCATGCTCTGCGCGCCCAGGGCCCAGGCGGTCAGCCGTGCGTCGTCGGTGCGGGTGCCGTAGGCGGTGGCGGTGGCGAGGTGGGCGCGGGCGCCGGTGTGGTCGTCGAGGTGGAAGGCCAGGTTGCCCATGAGGGCGGATAGCCAGCCGACGTTGCGGTGCAGTCCGTCAGCGACCTGCTCGTGGACGTGGCCGGTGACAAGGCAGTCGGTGAGCAGGCCCCGGGCGGCCCGTACTTCCTCGAACAGCAGGTAGGCGGGGTGCTTGGGGTAGGTGAGGGCGTAGTGCTCGACGGCCGCCTCCGCCAGCTCGGCGACCTCAGCGCTGCCGTGAGGATCGGCGAGAAGGGCGAGCTGGAGGGATTCACGGACGGCCGGAAGGCCGGCGGCTGTGGTCATGTGCACCACCATTTCCCGTGCGCCAGCGCTGCACGTGTCGGTCTCGGGCCGACCGTACCGGATCACGCTGGACAACTCGCGTTCCGGAAAGACTTGTTCGGCGAAGTCCAGGCCCAGCTGGGCGGGGGTGGCTCCGTAGGCGCGGCACAGCATGACGGTGTACTCGCGGTCGGGGCGTTCGCCGGGGTCGTGTTCCCACCGGCACAGCATCGGGTCGGACAGGCTGCGCGGTAACAGGCCGTCCGCGACGTACTGGGCCTTGACCTGGGTGATGGTCACGGAACGGGACCAGCCCAGGGCGAGCCTCCAGGCCTCCAGCTGCTGCACCTCAGGCAGGGCGCGGCGGATCTCGGCTGCGGTCTGTTCGGTGTCGAGGCGTTCGCGCTGGCAGCGAATCCGGATGTCGGCTGCCTCTTTGACGATGGTGGCGCGTCGTGTGCGGGTGATGGCGGCGGCCATGGGCACCCCCGGCGGGAGCGGGATATCGGAACCAGCAACGGTAGCCCACCCCTGTGACAGGGCGACACCACTCGGTCACGGCCGGCCCCCGAATTGAGGGTGCCCCTCAATGTCGCGGCGCTCGGGTGGCAATGACGGCGGGTCAGGTGCGGGCGGACTCTGGTGAGGCGAGCCCGACCGGGCCGCGGATCCCGAGGACGAAGGGGGGTGACCCCGTCATGTCCTACGACCACTGATCACCTGCTGTGTCCCCCGTGGCGGGGGCCCGGGTCCGGCCTTGATGCCGGGCCCGGGCCCCTGTGCCGCCCGCCCGCGACCACCTGGAGGCGCCGTGCTGCCGGTGCTGACCTACGAACCCCTCGACCCCGCCACCGTCAACAACCCCTACCCGGTCCTGGCCGCCCTGCGCGAGCAGGCCCCCGTGTCCTGGCACGACGGGATGTCCTCCTGGCTGGTCACCCGCTACGCCGACTGCACGGCCGTCTTGCGCGACCACGACACCTTCGCCCGCGACCGGCGCCGCACCGGCCAGCAGCTGCCGGCGGCGAGCCTGAGCGTGCAGTCCCTGGACCCGCCCGACCAGGCCGGCGTCCGCTCCCTCTTCATGAACGCCCTGCGCGTCCAGGACCTGCCCGCCCTGGAGGCCCGCGCCCGCGACCGGGCCGCTGGGCTGCTGCGCGAGGCGGCCGAGCGCCCGTCGTTCGAGGTGATGGCCGAGCTCGCCGCCCCGCTCTCCCTGGCGGTGGTCTGTGACCTGCTCGGCGTGGACGAGCCGCCGCTCGACGAGTTCGCCGCCGCCTCCGACGCGATCATGCGCAGCATGGACGGCGGTCTCGACCCCGCCCTGGTCGAGCCCGGCCGCCAGGCGCGCGAGGAGCTGACCACCCTCGTCGACTCCTGGTTCACCGAGACCGGCCGTCCGAGCGGTCTCCTGGCTCACGTCCGCGCCCACACACCCGCCGGAGCCGGCCAGGCCGAGGAGCTGTTCGTCCGCAACACGGCGCGGGTGATGTTCCAGGGCGGCTACAGCACGATGGCCGCCGCCCTCGGCAACGCCCTACACACCCTGACCGCCCACCCCGAGGCACAGGAGCAACTGCGCGCGAACCCGCGGCTGGTGCCGAAGGCGGCCGAGGAACTGGTCCGCTTCGACGGGCCCGTCCAGGGCACCAGCCGCACCGCCACCCTCAAGACCTCGATCGCCGGCATCCCGATTCCGGCCGGGGACCCGGTGGTGCTGCTCTTCGCCGCCGCCAACCGCGACCCCGACCGCTTCCCCGACCCCGACCAGCTGCTCCTGGACCGCCGCGACAACCGGCACCTCGGCTACGGCTGGGGCACCCACTCCTGCATCGGCACCCGTGCCGCCCAGGCCTGCGTACGTGCCGTGCTCGACGCCCTACGTACCCACCGCACCCCGCTGCGCCTGACCGGACGGGCCCGTCGGCAGCCGTCGGCCACGATGCGCACCTTCGCCGCTCTCCCCGCCACCCTCCAGCCCTGAACCCGCCGCCCCTGCCCCTGCCGCCGCCCCCTGCTTCTCACTGCTCGGAGATCACCTTGCGCATCCTGATCGGCAACCACATCGACCCCGCGATCCGCGCCCGTACGGACATGCGGGCCTGGACCCAGCGCCTGGCCTGGTTCGCCCGCCCCGGCGACGTCCTGATCCTGTGCACCGAACCCGACCGCGCGTTCCTCGACTACGCCCTCACCCTCACCGGCACCGGCCCCGGGGAGGTCACCGTCCTGACCACCCCGCCCGGCCGCCACGGCGGGATGGTCCTGGATCCCGAATCCCTCACCGACCCCGCCTTCCTCGACCAGGTCCGCGCCGCCCTGCGCCCGGCCGGTGGCCCGCAGGCAGTCGGGGAGATCCACGCTCTGTGGCCCTCGGCCTCCGTCGCCCGCTTCGCCACCACTCTGGGCCTGGCCGACCGGATGCCCGGCGCGGCGTACTTCGCGCAGGGCGGCGCCGAGATCGGGAACAACAAGGCCAACTTCCGGGCCATCGCCGCGGCGGCCGGCGTCCCCACCGTTCCCGGAGAGGTCTGCCGCTCCCGTACGGAGGCGGTCGCCGCCACCTGTCGGCTTCTCGACCAGGCGGAGGCGGTGGTGGTCCAGCAGGCCCACAACGGCGCCGGTGTCGGCAACCAGATCCTCCTGGCCCCCGACAGCCGGCTGGCCACCGACCACGTCGGCGCCCGGCACCTGCACCACCTCGCCCCCGGCCCGGCCGGGGTGGCGGCGTACTGGCAGGAGCGCTGGGACTGGGCGTCGGCCGACGGCCGCCACCCCGTGGTCGTTGCCGCATTCGCGCCGAACGCGGAGGCGATCTACTCCGAGCACTACGCGGACGACTCCGGGACCTGCCCGACCGAGCAGGGCCGCCTGCACTACGTCGGCCGCCGCCTGTCCCACCAGACCGTCCCGCTCCAGGACCTGGCCCCGCTGCTGCACGCCCGCCTGGTCGACGGCGGCACCCGCCTCGCCGAGGCCTACCGCGGGCTCGGCTACCGCGGCCACCTCTCCGCCGACGCCATCACCACCCCCGACGGCCGCATCTACTTCACCGAGGTCAACGCCCAGGTATCCGGGAGCCTGCACATCTACCAGGTCATCGCGCACCGGATCGTCGACACCTCCGCCCGCCCGGCCCGCGCGGTCGTCGAGTACCACGTCCCCCCGACCTGGCACGTCCCCGACGGCACCGCCTTCCACCAGACCCTGGCCGACCTCGACCTGGCCTGGAACCCCGCCACCCGCACCGGGGTGATCGTCTCGATGCCCATCGCCCCGAGCCCGGACGGCGCGCAGTTCGTCTTCTGCCTCGCCTACGACCCCGCCACCGGCCACGAGGAACTGTTCGCCCGCCTCGGCGCCCGCTTCGCCACCCGTCCGCAGGACGCCTTCGACCCCGCCCAGCACGTCGGCCTCGTCACCGCCTTCTCCTCCTGAACGGAGCCCGCCCCGATGACCACCACACCCCTGCCGCCTGCCGCCGCCCGCCTGAACCAGACCCTGGACGCCGAACGGCTGGCCGCCGACCTCACCCAGGTCACCAACCACACCTGGGACCTCCAGCAGGGCCGCGCCCCGGGCGGACTCCTCGGCGCCGTCACGGACATCGACTGGCGGGTCCTGCCGCTGATCGCCCCGAACGGCGACCCCGCCCGCACCGACCCCGGCGGCCCGGGCCCCGACACCTACGCCCCCACCGGGTGGCTGGACCGCATGCCCTACCTCGCCCAGGTCCTCGCCGGCATCCCGGCCCCGCTGAACGCGGCCCGCCTCATGGCCCTCGGCCCGAACGCGGTCGGCGAGCGGCACTGCGACCCCAAGTACAGCCTGGCCCGCGGCTGCGCCCGCCTCCACATCCCCCTGACCACGAACCCCGACGCGTTCCTCTACCTCGACGGCACCGAGCACACCTGGCAGCCCGGAGAGTTCTGGTACGGGGACTTCTCCCGCGAGCACGCCGTCCGCAACCTCGGAACCACCACCCGCGTCCACGCCGTCATCGACGTCCTGTTCACCAGCGAGCTCGCCGCGCTGTTCCCGCCGGCCTGGCAGGAGCAGCTGGCCGACGCCGACGCCCTGATCAACCACCCCACCCCGCTGGACCGGACCGCCCCCGCCGGTCTGCCCCGCAACCTTCACCTGCCGGCCGGGTTCACCGACTTCAGCCTCGACCGCCCCCTAGACGGCGACCTGGTGCCCGCCGAGCTCGGCCACGCAGACGGCCTCCTCAGGCTCACCACCCCTGAGCGGACCTTCGCGCTGCTGCCCGCCGGGCCGGGGGAGTGGCGGTTCAACGCCTGGAGCGAGGCCCGCACCCTCGCACCCACCCCGGACGGCGGGACCATCCTGCACGCCCGCCACGGCCGCGCCCACACGTGCCGCACGCTCACCGCCGCCTGACCTGCGAGACGAAGGAACCTCACCCATGCCCCTGCACAGCCACGACGACTTCACCCGCCTGCGCGAGATCATCGTCGGCTCCGCCGTCAACTACACCGGCCACGACCGCGACGTCAGCTTCGAGCTGTTCCACCACGAGAACCTCACCGGCTTCCGTTCCGACTGGGCCTACCCCCGCCTCGTCTCCACCGCCGATGCCGACGTCCGGCCGGAGCAGTGGGCCATCAACCGCCGCTACGCCGCCGAGCTCGCCGAGGACGTCGACGACCTCGCCCAGGTCCTGGCCGACCTCGGCATCACCGTCCACCGGCCGATCCCCCTGCCGGCCGACCCGGCCCCGATCGCCGGCCTGGGCTGGAGCGCCCCGCCGGTCCCCGCCCTGAACATCCGCGACAACACCCTGATCCTCGGCGACGAGATCATCGAGACCCCGCCCGCGATCCGCGCCCGCTACCTGGAGACCCGTCTCCTCGCGGGCGTGTTCACCGGCTACTGGCAGGCCGGCGCGCGCTGGACCACGATGCCGCGGCCCACCCTCACCGACGCCAGCTTCGACCTCTCCTACGCCCGCGACGCCACCACCACCCTCGGCGGCCCCACCGAACCCATCAACGACCCGCAGCCCAGCCCGTACGACATCGGCTACGAGATGATGCTCGACGGCGCCCAGGTCCTGCGCCTCGGCCGCGACCTGGTCGTCAACATCGCCCAGGCGAACCACGCCCGCGGCGTCGACTGGCTGGAGCGCCACCTGGCCGGTCGTTACCGCATCCACCGCGTGTACCGCATGGCCGACAACCACATCGACTCCATGCTCCTGGCCCTGCGCCCCGGGGTGTTCCTCGCCCGGCACGACGCCATCCGGGAGATGCTCCCCGAACCGCTGCAGAGCTGGAAGTTCATCGTCCCGCCCCAGCCGGACACCGGCGCCTTCCCCGCGTACGGCGACGCCGACCTCGTCCTGACCAGCCCCTACATCGACCTCAACGTCCTGTCCGTCGACGAGGACACCATCCTGGTCAACCAGGACTGCACCGGTCTGATCAAGACCCTCGAAGCCGAGCACTTCACCGTCGTCCCCGTACGACACCGCCACAGGAGGCTGTTCGGCGGCGGATTCCACTGCTTCACCCTCGACACCCGCCGAGACGGTGCCTGCGAGGACTACCTCAAGTGATGCGTCCCGTCCTGCTCCTGGAGGCGGCCGGCCCCGAGTCCGGGCACCTGGCCCGCACCGCGGCCGCCTCCGGCCACCCCGTCCACGCCGTCACCACCACCGAGGACCTCACCGGCTACAGCCCGGCCCTGCGCGGCCTGCTGGCCGGCACCCTCACCACCGACCTGGCCAACCCTCAGCATGCCCTCGCCGACACCGTCGCCTACGCCCGCCGCATCAACGCCGCCGCCGTCCTGACCACGAACGAGTACCTCACCCCGCTGGCCGCCCACACCTGCGCCCTGCTGGACCTGCCCGGCAACGACCCCACCGCCGCGCACGCGGCCCGCGACAAGGCCGCCATGGCCACCGTCTTCACCGCCGCCGGCGTCACCGCGCCCCGCACCCACACCCTCGCCACCCCGGCCGCCCTGCGGACCCGCTTCCTGCGGCCCGGCATGCGGCTCCCCGTCGTCGTCAAGCCGGCCGACGCCGCCGGCTCCCAGGGCGTTACCGTCCTGGCCCGCCTCTTGGACGCGGACACCGCCTGGCAGCACGCCCACACCGCGCCGGGCATGTACGCAGGGCGGGCGGGCCGGACGGTGCTGCTCCAGCAGTACATCCCAGGGCGCGAGTACAGCGTCGAGTCGTTCACGCAGCACGGACGGACCGCTCATCTGGCCATCACCGCCAAGACCACCACCCGCGGCGCCCACCGGGCCGAACTCGCCCACACCCTGCCGGCCCAGCTCCCGCCCGCGGTGGAACAGGCCATCCACCAGGAGACGGCGAAGGCTGTGCGCGCAGTCGGCATCCGCAACGGCGCGTCCCACACCGAGGTCATCGTCACCCCCACCGGCCGCCCGTACGTCATCGAGACCGCGGCCCGCATCGGCGCCGGCCACATCGGCGAACTCCTCCACCACGCCCTCGGCATCAACCCCTGGACCGCCCTCCTGGACATCGCCCTCGGCCGCCCCGCCCGCCTCACCCCCGGCCGCCGCCACCACGCCACCGTCCGCTTCCTCACCAGCCCGACCGCCGGCCGCCTCACCTCCGTCACCGGCCTGCCCCGACCCAGCCCGGACACCCCCCTCGTCCGGCTCCGCGCCCGCCCCGGCGACCCGGTCGGCCCCGCCCACACCAACGCCGGACGGCTCGGCAGCCTCATCATCGTCAGCCCCGACGCCCGCACCACGGCGGCCCGCGCCGCCCAACTCCTCGACGACATCCGCATCGAGGTCGAACCTCATCCCGCCTGAGCACACCGAAGGGGCGCCACCCAGGTCCATGGGTGGCGCCCCTTCGGTGTGCCCGAGGTCAGATCAGCGCGGCGAGTTCCTCGGCCACCGAGCGGTATGAGTCCTCGACTCCGGTCTCGTTGCCGAGGCGGTGACGCTCCAGGCGCAGCGCGCCGAGGTGGCGCACCTCGTACACATGCCGCCGCCACCCGCTGTTCTCGGTCTCCTCCGCGCGGCCGTAGGAGTCGAAGAACGCGGTGCGGGCGTCCTGCTTCGCGCGGGCCATCCGCATCGTCCAGTCCGCCTCCGGGTCCCCCCACCAGGTGCGGTCCATGTCCAGGACACCGCAGATCGTCGGTACGGGGGCGGGTGCGAGCATCGTGTTCACCGTCCACAGGTCCCCGGTCAGCAGCCGCGGCACCGTCACCTCGTCGAGGATGTGCGCGCCGGCCTGGGCGGCGTCGGCGGCCTTGTGCAAGTCGGCCGCGTCCAGGCCGGAGCTCTCGACGTCCTTGGCGATCAGATGCAGTGACGCGACGATGGCCTCGCTCCACCGCGCGTGGCCGGGGCCGCCCACCGGGCCGAACCAGGGCCCGGCGACCGCGTGCACCGATGCGGTGATCTCCCCCATCTGCCGGAAGAACGCCGTGTGGGTCTCCTTCGGGTACGCGCCGAGGAGTTCCGGCGCCGGGGTACCGGGCAGGAAGGACTGGATCATCCAGTCCCGGCCGATGACGGTCTGGGTGAAGTCGGACGCCAGGACGTGCGGCATCAGGTCGGCGATCGGCGCGAGCCACGGCACCGACGCGTACTCCGCGCGCATCAGCTCCCGCTCGGAGTGGAACTGGCGGGCCGGTTCGGGCGCTACCCGCAGGACGACCGGCTCCGCGCGGCCGGCCAGGTCGATGCGGTAGGTGGTGTTGTACATGCCGCCGCCCAGCTCCGTCGCGGAACGGACCTCGGCGCCGGGCCCGAAGGCGCGCTCGGCGACCGCCTGGATCTGGCGGCCGGTGAGGCCCTGCTGAAAGGCGTTGGCGGGCCGCTCGATGACGTGGAGTTCCACGGGACTTCCTTCCGGGCTGTGAGGACTTCGAGGGGGCGGGGCTGGAGTCTGCGGTCAGGCCTTGCGGTTGCGGGGTCGGCCGTTGCGCTCCAGCACGACACCGAGCTGCGAGGGCTGCATCGCGGCGGCGATGCCGATGGCCCGGCGGTTGGCGTGCGGGCTGGTGGCGTCGGCCGCCGCGATGTGACACTCGCGGGACAGCGTCAGGTGGGTGATGAGCCGACTCAGCAGGCTAGTGGAGGCGAGGAGCTCGTCGAAGTCCTTGGCCTTGGGGTCGGTGACGTCCGGGCTGTTCGTGAGGCCGTCGTACACGGCGAGGACGACGTCGTCGGGAAGGTCGACGGTCTGGGACCCGCCGGAAGCCGCGGGAAGGTCGAATGTGATCCGCATGGTCATGAATCCTCCGTAAGATGCTTCGATGTAGGAAATCCTACACCCGTAGGAATTCCTACATAAGGGGGTGCGGCGGTCAACTCCACGACCATCACCTGGCAGGGGTGTGGTCGGTCCGGCTGCCGATCGCGTGCACTGCGGTCACAGGTCCCCGCGCTCCGGGTACACCGATACGCGCTCCGCCGCGTAGGTGCCGTCCGGCAGCACCGCGTCGGTCAGTTCGAACTGCTCCCGCATCCCCGCCGGGCCGGTCCAGGTGACCCGGACGCCGGCGGGGCGGCTGCTGGGCCAGTGGACCGGCTGGCCGTCGGCGGCCCGGGCCCCGAGCAGCGTGTAGGTGCGGACCTGCCGCGCGGTCCCGGTGGCCGGGGTCTCTTCAGGGGCGGCCGGGGTCCGGCGCCGACGGAGCCAGCCCCAGGCTGCGGCCCCCGCCAGCAGCGTGAGGCCGCCCAGGGTCTCCGCGGTCCAGCCGGTGAGCACGTCGGTGAGCATGTTGGTGTCCTTCTCTTGGTGATGACAGGCGGAGCATGAAGAGGCCGCGCCGCTGACGTCGCGTCCAGGGCGGCACAGTGCGGGAGTGGGTAGTTAGCTCCGCAACCCCCCCTCGAAGCGGCCCTTGTTGAGCAGCCGTCGGCAGGCGTGGGATCAACTGCGGGGTGCCGTGTGGTCTCCTTGACGCCATTTGAGCGGGAGGACCGCGCGGTGACCCGGCGGAGGTAGGGGGCTCTAAAGGAAGGGCGCCACCACTACGTCATGGCGTTGGCATCCGGCTGCCGTTTCACGGGCAGTCACCGGATGAGGTGACAGCCCGGCCAGGGCCGCGAGTGGCGCCGGTACCTTCCCGTGCATGTCCACTGACACCCCGAGCCCGGCGGATCAGCTGCTGATCGACCACGCGTTCCGGCACGGGTTCACCGTGACCGCGAAGAGGCTGGAGGTCTGGAGGAGCCGTCGGCTGCTGCCGGGCAACATCTCCGGCGGAGGCCTGGGTCGCGGCAAGGGCAGCACCTCCAGGCCGGCGCCGGAGAGCTTCGCCCTGGTCCTCGGCCTCGCCCGCCACGGCGGCCGGGGTAAGCGTCCCCACGACGTGGCACTGCTCCTGTTCGGCGAGGGGCTCCCGGTACCGGAGCAGACGGTACGGGCCGCCTTCACTGCGGCCGTGGACACCCTCACCGTCCCCGGCGACGACGAACCGGACACCGACCCGGAGCAGCGGCTCGACGCCCTCGCCGACCACATCGCGGACGCTGGCTCGACCGTCACCCTGGTCCCGGCCCGGGCCCGGCGGATCGACGAAGGCATCGCCCGCCTCGTCCGCGCCGCCGGACACACCTGGCCCCCGGCCGAGCTCACTGCCCTCGACGCGAACCCCGGCACGCCCACCGCCACACCCAAGGACGCCGCGCTGGCCGCGGCCGCCGCCGCCATCAACGGGACGATGTCCCTGGAGGACATCGGGGACCTGCTCCGGGCGATGAACCCCACCGCGGTGGCCAACCCGATCGCGTCCCTCGTCGAGACCACCCGCAAGGACGTTCCCGAGTTCGCCGACGCGGTCCTCACCGACGACAACCAGCTGGCCCTCGCTCCCGTGCGGGATGCCCGCGATCATCTGCGCGACCTGGCCGCCACAGCTCCCCTTCAGGACCTCGCGCGGGCCTGGAAGACCGCCGAGGGCGTACGGCAGTGGGCCCTGGACCTCTGCGGCCGGGTCGAGGAGGAACTCGCCGCCGGGCAGCTGGGCGAAGCGGCCGGCGAGTGGATGAACGGCCGCTACGCGATGGCCGGACTGGCCGTGCTCAGCACGCTGAAGGAGCGCGAGTGGCCACCCAACCAGCACGCCCTCGACACCTTGATGCTGGTCTACCAGCTCGGGGAGTACCGGCGGCTCGACCGCCTCCTGCCCGGCTGCCAGTGGCACCTTCTCGCCACCGAGGGGCTGATGCCGCCGCCCACCCGCGAGCTTCTCCAGGACCTCATCAGCCGGAACGTGCCCGGTGCCGGGGCGGGGGTCGATGTCAGACCAGCCTCGTAGCGTCGATGGCGAGGGCCCGGACCGGACGGGCCCCGGAGGACCGAAGGAGCGGGCCATGGGCGAGATCAGCATCGAGCGGCAGCACCTTGACCGGCTGCTGGCCGACAGCGCGAGCACGTACGGAGCGCCCTACCAGCGGGCCTTCGCCGAACTCGCCGAAACGCGCCGCGGCCGGCCCGTCGCCGAGATCCTTCCGCTGCTGCGCCGCGCCGCCGACGACGCGCTGCTCGGCTTCACGGACGCCGATCTGCGCGAGCAGGCCCAGGCCATCAGCACGGGGGAGCCGGACGTCCTGCGCGTGAAGGTGGCCTGACCCCACTCGGCCGGCCCGCTGGGATCATGAGGTCAGCCGGGACGGCCGTCTGCCGGGCGTGAGGCATGGACCGCCCGGCCGGCAGGCCTCAACTGGCCGAGCCGGGGAGGGAGGGGGAGGGCGCGAAGTGCAGCTTCTGGGGTCCCTTCCCGTCGCCCTTCCAGTCAAGGAACACGATCACGTCGGTGAAGAGGCGCTCGCGGCTTGGCCAGTGCGAGGAGTAGGACGCGGGAGTGATGGACCCGTCCTTCGCCTTGTTCAGGCGCTGGGCCAGATCGGTGCGCCTCGTCACGGCCACACCGCCCCCCTCGATCATCGCGGTCACCTCGGCGTTCGTACCGGTGGCGTTGAAGATGGAACCCGCGCGGCTGGAGGATTCGGGCAGGTCCCAGGAGATCGTCGCCCAGTGCCGGATGTTCGCCCCGGATGTGGTTACGCACGCCTTCACGGTGAAGTCCCAGTTGTCGGGCCAGGGGCCGCTGTAGGCGGGGTTGTCGATGGTCTTGGACGACACCTTGCAGCGCTCCACCGCGTACGCGGGGCCGCCCCCGGCAGTGGCCGCCGTGATGGTGGCCGCCACCAGCACCGCCGAAAGACGCACGGCGGGGAGTGTCCTGAGCATGGGTGCGCCTCCGAGGGTCGAATGCCCAGGACAACGAGGCGATGCCGGGAAAGAAGCGTGCTGACGCGGGTGACGCGCGTGTAGAGCCGGTGACGGCGCCGATCGCCGTCACCGGCTACCTCAGGCAGGAGCCTCGAATCGAATCCCGTCGGTCATTTCCTGCGGCCTGGGTGGGAGAGTGCGTGCGCGAGCTGGTCGTGGTTCATGGACGAGCGGCCCGGGATGCCGGCCGCGGCCGCCTTCTCGTACAGCTCCGCCTTCGTCAGCGCCATCAGCTCCCGGCCCTTGGCCGCCGATCCGGAGCTTGCCCGCTTCTTCGCGGCCGGCGCCTTCTTCCCGCCCGCCGCCCGGGAGCCGGGCGAGGTGGCCTTGTCGCCGGTGTCCTTGGGGCTTCTGGCCCGCTCGACGCTGGCGCGCAGGGCCTCCATGAGGTCGACGGCACCGGTCGGCTCCGCCGCCGGTTCGGCCTTCTCCACCGTCTCCCCGGCCGCCTTCGCCTTCACCAGGGCCTCGACCTTCTCGCGGAAGGAGTCGTGGAAGGCCTCCGGCTCCCACTCCATAGCCAGGGCGTCGATCAGCTGCATGGCCATCTTCACCTCCGCCGCCGTCGCCTCCACCTTCCCCGGCAGGTCGGGCACCTCGGCGTGCGGATCGCGCAGCTCGTCCGCCCAGTGCAACGTGTGGAGGGTCAACAGGCCCTCCGCCTCCTCCGCCTTCAGGGCGACCAGGTACTCCCGCCCGTGCATCACGAAGGTGGCGATGCCGGCCTTGTTCGACTCGGCCAGGGCGCGCTCCAGCAGGGCGTAGACCTTCCCGTACAGGGCTCCCCGGGGCCCGAGGAAGTACGTCTTGTCGAAGAAGACCGGGTCGACGGTGTCCAGGTCGACGAAGCCGGCGACGTCGATCGACCGGGACCGGCCGGGAGCGATCTCGTCGAGCTCCTGAGGCTCGACGATCACATACTCGCCTCCGGTGTCGAACCCCTTCACGATGTCGGCCAGGTCCACCTCGTCGCCGGTGCGCTCGTTCACACGCCGGTTCCTGATCCGGTCCGCCGTCCCGCGCTGGAGCTGGTGGAAGCGGATCGTGTGGCTGTCCGTTGCCGTGTAGAGGCCCACCGGCAGGCTGACAAGCCCGAACCCCAAAACCCCCGTCCACACCGGTCTGGCCATCGCCCGCACCACCCTTCACCGCAGGTCCACCGGAGCGTCTTCCCACCCTGCAACCCATCACCCCCACCGGCAACGCCGGCCCGGCCCCCGAGCTGCCGACCCCTCCGGCGGGACAGTAAAGCCCTCACCGGGGCCGCCGTCAGGGCCCTTCCACCTCGCCGCGTTCCCGTGTCCAGGACCGCACGGCGTGCTCGCCCTGAGGCCCGTCCTCGACCAGCTCGATACGCACGTCGGCCCGGCTGCCGTAGCGGCCGATGAATCCCCGGAACTTCCGCTCGGCGGTCGCCTTGCTGTCCCAGGTGCCGGTGACGGCGGGGGAGGACGGCGGCCCGAAGCGAAGCCTGACGTGAAACGGCACATGCGGATCATGAGCGGTGCGCCTCCCCGCTGCAAGCCGCGCGGGGCCGATGACGGCCGCCGTCGTCTGACCCCCCTCACCACCCGCTGCAACACCGGCACGCCCTGTTATCGAAAATATGTTCCGTCCCGGGTGGTATGCGGGTTACTGTCCCTGCACGCAAGATCCCTTCAGGGGGGAGCACCACATGCACGTCATCGAATCCGAAGCCCGCCCTGGGCGCCCGCCCGGTGTCACCCGCCCGGGCCCGGACGGGCTCACCACCCGCCAGGCCGCCATCGTCGCCTTCATCGAGCAAACCGTCGCCCGCAAGGGCTACCCGCCCTCGATGCGGGAGATCGGCGAAGGCGTCCACCTGCGCAGTACCTCCTCCGTCGCGCACCAGCTGATGGCCCTGGAGCGCAAGGGCTTCCTCTACCGGGACCCGCACCGTCCCCGCGCCTACCGCGTCCGCAGCGGCCAGCCCGCCGACCTCCCCGACAGCCCGGCCGGCATGGCGCCGGAGGCCGTCCAGGTCCCGCTCGTCGGCCGCATCGCCGCCGGCTCGCCGATCCTCGCCGAGGAGGTCGTCGAAGACGTCCTGCCGATGCCGCGGCACCTGGTCGGCGAAGGCCAGCTGTTCGCGTTGAAGCTGGAGCGCCGACGGGTTCGTTTCGGCGCTCCGTGCGGGAGTTGTGGCTGTTCATGCAGGTCGGAGCCGCGGGTAGGCGCTTCACTCGATCGTGTGGGGATCTGACGATTCCTCGCGGATTCCAGGAGTTCTCACTGTAATTTGCTCGCTTGTGACGGATTCCGGGACTCGCCGCTTCTCCCTCATCACGGGTGGCGACGTAGCTGTGAAGGACCGGCCTGGCGGGCAGGGGGAGCCGGAGCCGGGCCTGGCTGACGTGCTGACGCTTCAGCGGCAGACTGCGGCAACCGCGTCCGCGGAGGCCGAGCGGGCGCTCTTCCAGGACTCGCTCGCTGAGTACGTGTGGGCCCGGGACGTTGCGGGGTTGTCACCCCGGACGCTGGAGGCGCTGGTCCAGCCCGTGCTGGAAATCTGCTCGTACTACGACGTCATGCCGTGGCACCTGAGCTCGCGGCAGCTGGACAAGTACTTCGCGGGCCCGGGCAAGCGGCCGCGGCACACGACGGTCCGGTCGAAGATCAACCGGATCGATCTCTACTACGCTTTCTTGGAGCAGCGGTACGCCGGCGAGATCCACCGCCGGTTCGGCGCGGTGGTCGAGTCACCCGTTGACGCGTTCAACCGACCGGTCCACCGCGGGGACTTCGGGCTGCGGATCCCGCCGTCGGCCCGGGCGACGAAGGAGTTCTTCGCTGCGTGGCGGGAGGCGCTGCCGCGGGCCCGGAAGTACCCGGTTGCGGTCCGGAACTACGTGATGTCGAAGCTGACGTACATCTCCGGGGTCCGGGCGGCGGAGCTCTGCGCGGTGCAGCTCGGGGATGTGCACTGGGAGAACGGGCAGTGGGGCCGGTTCCTGGTCCACGGCAAGGGCGCCGGTGGTTCAGGCCCCCGGGACCGCGAAGCCTTCCTCTTCGAAGAGGGCCGTGCGCTGTTGTGGTGGTACGTCGAGGAGGTGCGGGGCGAGTTTCCCGATGACCCCTCCGATCCTCGGGCGCCGCTGTTCCCCTCCGAGCGTCTGGCGAAGTCGCTGGCCGGCATGGAGGGACTGCTGGCGCCGCCGGTGGTGCCCGACACGTTCCGGCGCGCGCTGAAGATGGCCTCGCGGGAGCATCTGCGGGGGCCGGTGCGCGAGCTCTTTCCGCATCTCCTGCGGCACGCCTGCGCGACCCACAACTATGAGGCGGGGATGCCGTTGTGGGACGTGCAGGTCTTGCTCGGCCATGTCTGGGCATCCACCACGGTCGGCTATCTAGCGACCGCGAAGGGCGACCCGGAGCGGGCGAGCCTGGAGTCTTCCCGGCGAGCGGTTCGCCGGCTGAGCACGGAGGCGTGATCCCTTGAAGTGGAACCTGCGCTGGGCCGCGGCCAAGCGCGACATCTGGCGCCCGACCCAGCTGCAGGCGGCCTTCCGGGAGGTGGGGTTCACCCCGTCCCTGAGCAAGGTGGCAGCGCTCTGGTCGAACAAGCCGGTTACCGTCCGGCTGGAGGACCTGGACAAGATCTGCGCCGCCCTCCAGTGCACGGTGGCGGACCTGATGGAAGCCGAGCCGGTCGCGGCGACCGAGGGACGCCCGGAGACCGAGCAGCGCGCCGTCGGCGAGAGCGGGCCCGCCCGCCCGATTCCCCGGCCGGGCACCGGCGGAGCCCGGCGTGCGCTGCCGCCGAACTGACCCGGCCGACCGGTGACCAGGGGATTTGGGCAGCTCGGGTCGTGCGAGATGTGCGCGAGCTGGGGAGCGGTGAACGGGAAGGCCATGTGCCCTCGGTGCGCGTGGGCCATGATCCGCGTGTCGTCGGGCAGGGACGGCTGGAGCGAGGCTCCGTGCCGGCGCTGCGCGTGGACCGTTCCGGTGACGCGTGCGGGCGTATGCGCGCCCTGCCTGCTGGCTGTCCGCCTCGGCGAAGACGACGCCTGGGCTTGGGGCGAGCTCCACGACGAAGCCCTCGCGCCAGGCCGGCCGCGTCAGCTCACCTTGGACATCGAGGGGATCGCCCTGCCCGAGGCGAGGCCCGTGCGGATGCCCCAGGCGAAATCCGGGCGGCGAGCGGCCATCCCCGCGTGGCTACGGGCCCGGATTCCCGAGCCGGTCCAGGACGATCCCCGGATCTGCGCTGTTCAAGTTCCCGGACAGTTGGGGCTCTTCCCGACCCCGGCTCGCCAGTTCGCCCGCACCCACGCGGCCCGCATCCGCGACCGGAACATCCCCGGGTTCGACGCTGTCGCCGAGCAACTGCGGCAGCTGGCGGACGAGCGGCGGGTACGCGCCCGGACCGTGTGGATCTGGCGGCTCGAAGGCTTCGCCCGCCTGGCACTGGCTGCCCGCGACCCCGACCAGCACCAGGTCGCCACCGAGGCCCTGAAGGACCTCCTCTACAACGGCCCGATCCTCGGACAGGCCCTGGACCGTGCCGGCCTCCTCGCACCGCCCCCACCATGCCGGGTGGTTCCGCCGCGTGGAACCGGGCCCATCCGCCAGGGCGGGCAGCAGGACCCGGAGCTGCGAGGACAGTGCACACACTGTCTGGCCTGGGGCAACGACCGCCGGGTCATGTGCGTGGCGTGCACCAGCTGGTGTCACGAGATCCGCAAACGCGGCGGCAGCGAGGCCGAGTGCGACCGCTGCCACCGCACGCTGATGCTCAGTGGCGGGATGTGCCGGATGTGCCGGATCGTCGTCGCTGAAACCGAGGTCGACACCGCCGAGATCGCGATGAAGAACGGCGAGCAGCTGTGGTTCGCCCGCCCCCACGCTGCCGGGCTGGCCGTCGGACGACTGCTGCCCGGCACCGCGGTGCTTCAAGGCCGTCTCGCTCTCAAACGCCGACGCGCCCGCGTCCGGGCCGTGTCCGCACGGCGGCTGTCCGAGCATCTCCTCGACCCCGCCCAACTGGAATTCTTCCCGGCCCCGCCACGGGACTGGACCCGTCTGGATACCACCAGGCCGCCCGCCCTCACCCCTGCGGCGGCCGCCCTCGTCGCCGACTTCATCGCGTACATGCGCGGCCGCGGATGGAGCACCGACTCCTTCAACGGCAGCACCCGAACCCTGCGCGTCGTGACCGGCCATCTCGGTGCCGACGTTCCCATCCAGGAGCGCGACATCCGGGCCCTGGCCTCCGCCTACCCGAACCTCCACGGCGCCCGAGTCATCAACTACCTCCGCCTACGCGGCCTGCTCGACGCCCAACCGCCCAGCGATCCGTGCATCGCACGCGCCCGGCATCACGCCACCGCCGTCACGCACCCATCCTTCTCCGCCGCCGTGCACACCTTCATCGACGTGCTCCTCGGCCAGGGCCGCACCTCCAACCGGGCCCGCAGTCCCAAGACCGTCGAGAACTACGTGGCCACCATCGTGGACACGCTCGAAGCATGGATCGCCGACAGGCTCACCGACCCACGCCAGATCACCAAGAAGCACATCGAGGACGCCCTGGACCCGCTGCGCGGCGACCAGGCCCGACGCCTGCACACCGCGCTGCGCTCCTTCTTCAGGGCCCTCAAGCGCGAACGCCTCATCTTCCGCGATCCCGCCCGCACCATCTCCCTCACCAGCAACAGATCCGTGCCGACCGCGCTGCCCTCTGACCGTATCGCCGGCCTCCTCGACCGCCTCGACGACCCCCGCGACCGCCTCATGGTCGCCCTCGTAGCCATCCACGCCCTCCTCCCCGGGCAGCTCGTCCACCTCAGGCGAACCGACCTCGACCACAGCAAGGGTCGCCTGCACCTGCGCCGGACGGGACGCATGGACCACGTCATCTACCTTGACAGCTTCACCCTGCGCCTGGCCACAGCATGGGAACTCCAGCGCCTCCGGCGCTGGCCCGACAACTCCAACCCCCACCTCTTCGTCACCCGCAACACCGCCGTCGACGACTCCGGCCCGCCCATCAGCGCCGGCACGGTCCAGCAGCTCTTCCAACGAGTCGGCCTGCCAGCCGGCCGGCTACGCGTGGACCGAATCGTCGATGAGGCACGCCACAGCGCCGACCCCGTCCGGCTGATGCAGCTCTTCGGCCTGTCCAACCTCTCCGCCACCCGCTACGTCCTGTCGGCACACCCGGACAAGAGGAACGACCCCATCGCCCCGTGATGCCCCTCTGCGCAATCCGGATCGGCGAACGCGGCGCGTCACCCCGCTTGCTGACAGGCGCCTTCGGGATGGCTTCACCTGCTCCTGACCAGGCGTGCCGACATGCGTAGGAGCACCGGGTTGAGGGTGCCGGGGCTGATCTGGTAGCCGGGGGAGGCCAGTTCCTCGGTCATCCACGCACCGTGCATCTCCTCCTCGGCTGCGTGGTGCAGGATGTGCAGCCGCACCGCGCCCCGCTGGAACTCCCGCACCCTGATGCACCTCCGCGCCCGCGGACGGTGACGAATCCGATATCGGATCCCTATCCTGCGCGAGGCGGCGCGACCGGACTTCTGGCCGCGCCGCCTCGGACACGTCAAGGAGCGGCGTCGCTGAGCCTGCCCGCACCGGTCTCGGCTCAGGCCGGGCGCTCGGGGACGGCCAGGGTGTCCGTAGGAGCATGCCGGCGAGTGCACCTGCGGTGGCGGATCAGCAGTGCCGCGAGGAGGAGAAGGGCGAGGAGGGCGGCGATCACGGCCGGTCCGGCGGTGTCCAGGGTGTCGGCAAGAGCGCGCTGGACGATGCCTGCCGTGTCGATGATCGGGTCGGTTGTCGCGGGATCGTGCTGTGCGCGGATTTCGTACCAGCCGTAGTAGGCGACGTAGGCGCCGACGAGGAGGAGCAGGGCGCCGCCGAGGCGGGGGGCGATGGCGCCGAGGCGGCGCAGGCGGGTGACGGCGGTGGTGCGGGTGAGGGCGACAGTCAGGGAGGCGGCGCCGACGATCAGTCCCATGCCGGCGGCGTAGGCGGTGAACAGGGTGATGCCTTCCGCGGTGGAGCCGCTGCGGAAGGCGGAGACGACGATGGCGAGGAAGGGGGCGATGGTGCAGCCGAGGGAGGCGGTGGCGTACGCCGCGCCGAACAGCGCCATCGAGGGCAGGGAGCGGGTCACCTTCGGTGCCCGCCGGAGTTTCGGCACCATGCTGGGCAGTTGTCGGCCCGCGAGCAGCCAGGCGCCGACGGCGGCGATGAGCAGGCCGAAGGCGATGGTGAACCAGGGCAGGTGCTGCTGGACCTGTCCGGCGACGGGCTGGATGGCGAGGCCGAAGACGGCGAAGAGGGCGGCGAACCCGGCGGTCATGGCGGTCGTGGCGGTCAGGGCCCGGCCGATGGCGACGGTGCGGCTGGAGGTGTCCTCGCCGAGGACGAGCAGGGACAGGTAGGCGGGGAGCAGGGCGAAGCCGCACGGGTTGACGGCGGCGAGCATGCCGGCGCCGAGCGCGAGTGCGAGGGGGAGGTCGGCCATGGCGGGTCCTGCTCAGCCGGTGAGTCCGGCGACCTTGTCGGCGAGGCCCTTGCCGCCGGGCAGGACGCCTTCGTAGACGGTCTTGCCGGTCTTGTCGAGGATCACGTAGTGGCTCTGCTGGGTGACCTCGAACCGCTTCCACACCTCGCCCTTCTCGTCGGACAGGTGGGGGAAGGAGCCGGTGCCGGTGTCGGAGACGAAGTCGCGCATGGCGGCGTTCTTGTCGAGGCCGGCGACGCCGACGACGTTCACCTTGCCAGCGTTGGCGGCGGCGACCTTGGCGGTCTCGGCGGCCTGGCCCTTGCACGTGGGGCACCACGGTGCCCAGAACCACAGCACCGTCGGCTTGCCCGCGAGGGTCTTCGCGTCGAACGGCTTGCCGTCCACGGTGGTCGCGGCGAAGTTCAGCGCCTTCGGCACCTGCGCCGCCTCCGCCCCGCTGCCGCTGTCGTTCGAGGCGGCGGGCGGCTGAGCGGGGGATGACGCCTCTGAGGTGGCGGCAGCTCCCGCGCCGCTGTCGGACGTGGAGCCTTCGCCGGATCCGCATGCGGTGAGGGTGAAGAGGGCGGCCGCCAGGGTGGCCGGGAGGAGGGTGCGGGCGTGCAAGGAGGACTCCTGTGGGTTGGTCTTGGTGGCGAACGTAGTTGCTGGGAGCTCGGGCGGGCAGGGGCTCGCTTCTTACGGTTTGGTGACGTCAGCCTGCGGCGTCCTTGAGCCGTTCGGGGTCGAGGACGGTGATGCGTCCGCGGGCCAGTCGGAGCAGGCCGTGGTCGGCGTAGTCGCGCAGCACCTTGGTGCAGGTCTCGCGGGAGGTGCCGGCGAGGGCGGCGAGCTGTTCGTGGGTGAGGGCGATCTGCGGGTGGCGTCCGACGGGCCGCAGCGGTCCGGCCGGGGGCTGGGCGCTGGTGAGGGTGGTGAGCGTGGTGGCGATGCGCTGGGCGACGGTCTTGAAGACGCTGTCGGAGAGGCGCTGTTCGAGGTCGGTGAGGCGGCGGCCGAGGATCGCGGTGATGCGGGCGGCGATGCGGGCGTCCGAGAGTAGGAATTTGTGGACGTCCGCGCGGCTCATGACGCAGACGACGGTGTCGTCGAGGGCTTCGGCGTAGTTGTCGTACATGTGCTGTCCGAGCAGGACCATCTCGCCGAAGATGGTGCCCGGGGAGATGATCGCGGTGGTGAGCGCGCGGCCGTCGGCGGAGACCCTGAAGACGCGGATCCGGCCCTTTTTGAGGATGAACAGCACCTCGGAGGGCTGGGTGGGCGAGTAGAGGATCTCTCCGGCGTGGTAGGTCTTCATCGGTGCCGCGGCGGCGATGGCTTCCATCTCTGCTTCGTTCAGGTCGCAGAAGATGTCGACCTCGGCCAGGCACCAGGTCCGCTCGGCGTCGTCGTCCGATGCGGTGTGATTCATGTGGTGCGTCTCCTCGCGTCGTCCCGGGGCCCACGGTGGGGGTGCGGCGCCCCACGCCGGGCTGGCCAGCGCCTCGGCGCTGCTGGCCAGACAGTAGGGCACGGCTCCGCCGTCGATGCCTATGCGGCCAGGCGCCGCGCCCGGCGGCGTTGCGGTGGGATCGGGTGTTGACGCGGGAGCCTCGCGGTTCATCAGCGGGTCGGGCCGGTGTGCTTGCCCATGACCAGGGCGATGGACGCGAACGTAGCTCCGGCGAGGAGGCCGAAGACGAGGTGGGCGCCGAGGCTGGAGGCGGTGACGTCGTTCCACTCGAAGACGGGCATGCCCATGTTGGCGGGCATGATCCACAGGGCGCCGACGGTCCACCACACCGCGCCGTAGGCGAGGCCGAGGACGATGGCGGGGGCGAGGCGCTGGGCGAACTGTCCCAGTACCACGCCGAAGGTGATGCCGGCGAAGGTGGCGATCCCGAGGTGGATCAGCCATCCGGCGAAGGCGTTGGTGGAGCCGAGGAGCCCGGCGACCATGGTGATCATGGCGGTGTCCATCATCGGTCGGGACACCGACATCCAGATGCCCATGCCGATGCCGCCGACGAGCCCGGCCGCGGCACCCCAGACTGCGTACATCGGGATCGCGGCTGTCTTCGGGGATGCCTGCACGGTGGTGGCCATGGTGATCGTCCTTCCTCTTGCGGTGACTTCCGTTCCTGTCGCTGACGCTAGGACGCAGGGCACATGCAGGTATGTGAGGGCGCTTACGTACCCAGCGGTAGATCGCCGGGGCCGTCAGGGTGATGACTTCACGGCGGCCAGCAGGGCGTAGCCGAGTACGCCGTCGGTGACGGCGGCGCGGGCAGCGTCCAGGACGGCCGGGGCCGCGGTCAGGTCGACGCCGGCGTCGGCGAGCCGGGCTGGGGCGGTGATGCGCAGCAGATCCAGGCGGGCCTGGATCTGGTCGATCATGCGGATCATCGCCTCGTCGTGGCGTTCCGTGGTGAGGGTGCGCAGCCCGGCAGCGGCGAGGAGCTCGGCGTAGTCGTCGAGCGGACGGGCGTCGGCGATGCAGGCGATGCGGGCGGTCAGCCCGCGCAGCTCGGGCGGGAGGCGGTCGGTGTCGGCGGTGACGTCGGTGATGCCGAGGCGTCCGCCGGGTTTCAGGACGCGGGCGACTTCGGCTGCGGCCCTGGGCTTGTCGGGAAAGGTGCACAGCGCGCACTCGGACACCACGGCGTCGAAGACCTCGTTGTCGTAGGGCAGGTGCTCGGCGTCGCCGGTGGTGAAGACGGCCCGGTCGGCCAGCCCTGCGGCTTCGGCGGCTCCCTGGGCGAGGGCGGTGTTGGCGGGCGCGTAGTCGACGCCTTCCGCACGCACCCCGTAAGCGTCGGCGAGCAGGAGCGCGGTGGTGCCGCGGCCCGAGGCGACGTCGAGGACCCGCCCGCCGGGAGTGAGCGCGAGCCGGTCGGCGAGGCGGCGGGTCAGGGCGGTGCCGCCGGGGTGGTAGGAGTCCCCGAGCAGTAACGCGACGATGTCCTTGGAATAGGCGTCCGCGCAGCAGGACTTGAGCTCCTCGTGGCTCACGGCCGACGCTCCTCGCGTCCGGTGCGGGTGGTCTTCGAGCCGTACGGGGTCGTCGTCAGCCGGCCCGCGAGGGGTAGCGCGTTCGGGGCGACCGGGGCGACGGGGACACCGGACATCTGCTCGCGGACCTGTTCTCGGTAGCCGACGGAGTTGTACGCGCAGAAGGGGATGAGGCGTCCGTCGGGGGTGATCTCCTCGACGCAGCACTTCATCAGCTGCTTGACGTTGAGGGTGTAGGGGTCCTGGAAGTCCTGTACGACGATCATGAACGCCTTGTCGTTCAGCTGCTTGACGGTCTCGGGCAGGTCGATGCCGCAGGCGTCCGCGCAGTCCAGGGCCTCGGCGGTCGCGCGGAGCTTGTCCTCGGTCGTCTCGGTCCCCATGAAGGCGGAGGCCGACCACAGTTTCTCCAGGGCCTCGCGGATGCCGGCGTCGGGCATGACGCGGTTGGTGACGTAGTCGAGGTAGTCCTCCACGTTCAGCAGCCGCGGGATGGGCACGACGGTGCGGTTACGCGGTTCTCCGTCCACCAGGAGGTAGGTGATGGAGCGGCAGGTGGGGAAGCAGCACGGTACGGGGAAGAAGTCGCCCTTCTGGAACCAGTCGGGCCGTTGTGCGTTGATCAGTCGGATAACGTCCGGGTTGGTGAGCCTCTCCAACGGGTCGAACTCCACGTGCCGGCCGGAGTGGGTGACGGGCTGGAAGGCCACCGAGCGGACGGCGGGATGGTCGATGCCGAACTCGATGATCGCCCCGAGTTCGTGCTCGTTTAGGCCGCGCTCCACGGCCGCGACGAGGGTGACGGTCAGCCCGGCCTCGGCGCAGTTGTCCAGCGCCCGCTGCTTGAACGTGCGCAGGTCCCGGCCCCGGATCTCCAGATGGGTGCGCTCGTCGAAGCCGTCGAACTGGAGGTAGACGTTCACCGACTTCCCTGCCACCTGGTTGCGTTTGCCGAGTTCGGCAACGAAGTTCTTGTCGGTGGCCAGGCGGATGCCGTTGGTGTTGAGGTTGACGTTGCGGATCGGGCGGGCCTGGGCGAGGTCGACGAAGTCGAGGATGTGCTTGTGGATGGTGGGCTCGCCGCCGGAGAACATCACCACCTCCGCCTCACCCTCGCTCTCCACGAAGGTGTCGAGCATCCGCTCGCACTGCTCATGGGTGATGGAGTAGCCGTCGCTCTGGTGGCCGGAGTCGGCGAAGCAGATCGGGCAGTCCAGGTTGCAGCCGGTGTTGACCTCGATGATGCCCAGGCAGGCGTGCTGCTTGTGCTCCGGACACAGCCCGCAGTCCGACGGGCAGCCATCCTTCACCTCCGTCTGGAACGTCAGGGGGATCGTGCCGGGCTTGTTGAACCGCGCCGAGGACAGATACTCCTCCGCGTCCCCGTACACCAGCGCCTCGAACTCGCCGTGCTCACGGCAGCGTTTACGCAGATACACCTTGTCCGCGCGGATGTTGACCTGCGCGTCGACCGGTGTCTTGCACAGCGGACAGATCGACTTGGTGAACTCCACGAACACCTCGTCCCGGTCCGCCTTGCGCCTCGGCGCTGGTGCCTGGGTCATCGCAGAACTCCTCTTCCATGGGGGATTGGTTCAGCGGACGTCGCCGCCCGCATCGACTTCTTCGTGTGGCTGGGGGCCGGCGGGGACGGTCGAGCAGCACTCCTCCGGCCCAGCGCCCCGGCGGCGACGCGCTCGGCAGCGCAGGGCGTAGCCGGCGCCGACGAGCAGCACGACCGCACCGACAGTGATCAGCCACCAGTTGGCCAGGGCACCTCCGACGGCGCCGAGTGCTCCACCGGCCACAAGCAGCGGACCCGCGCAGCACACCACCATCAGCAGCCCGGCACCTACGACCGCCGCGAGGCCGCCGACACCGGACCGCTCACGGGATGCGGACATCACCTCTCGCCTCCTCCCCGTCGTCGGAGGGCAGCGGGGCGGGCGACCGGCGGGCGGAGCGGATCAGGATGCCCGCGTAGAACAGGGTCAGGGCGTCCTGCAGCAGCACGAACCAACTCAGCCGCTGCGTGAGGTAGATGCCGAAGCAGCCGCAGTTGTCCACCGACAGCCCCCGCGCATACGCCTGCGCGGCCAGCACCGTCCACACCACCGACACGCCCGTGTACACCCACACCGGTGCCAGGGCCTTCGACCGCGGGCGGGCCAGGAACCAGACGCCGGCCACCAGCTCGCCCGCGATCAGTGCCACGGCCAGCGCGGTCGCGGGGGCACCGTCCACCAGCCCGTACGCGGCCAGAATCTCGGGCATGTGCCCGAAGGAGGCGAGCTGGCCGATCGCCATCGCCGTGTACACCGTGACGAGCACGATCCGCAGCACCATGATCCGACCGTAGGCCGCCAAGGAGGGCGAGAACTGTAAGCGCGCTCACCGAAGCGCCGCCCGATACGGGGGCACGATCGGCAGTACGAATCCGAGGGGTTTCGGGAGGTGAGCCAGGTGGACGGCCAGAACGATCGGAAGCCTTCTCGCCCGTCGCGGCGGCAGGTCCTCAAGGGCGGGGCCGTGGTCTGCGCCATCAGCCTCGTGCTTGCAGGCGGGGCGATCCTCGGCGGGAAACTGGCCTCCGACGGGCCCTCCGACCCGGTGACGGCCGTACAGCCGGGCCAGGACCCGTCACTGGAGGCGCTCGCCGGCTCCGCCGTGTCCGGCGGGCCCGGCAAGGACGGCATCCCCTCCATCGACAAGCCCCGCTTCGTCCCTGTGAGCAAGGCTGGCTTCCTCGACGAGGACGATCCGGTCTTCGGTCTGGAGTACCAAGGTGAGGTGAGGGCCTATCCGCAGCTGGTGCTGGTGTGGCACGAGATCGTCAACGACACCGTCGGAGGTGAGCCGCTCGCGGTCACGTACTGCCCGCTGACCGGCACGGTCATCGCCTTCTCCGCCCCGCCCGGCGTCCGGGACCTGACGTTCGGCACCACCGGCAAGCTCGTCAACTCCAACCTGCTGATGTACGACCGGCAGACGGGATCGGAGTGGCCGCAGCTGCTCGGGCAGGCGGTCAGCGGCCCGCTGAAGGGCACGAAGCTGGACACCGTGCCTCTGGTGTGGACCACGTGGAAGCAATGGCGCACCGCGCACCCCGACACCGACGTGTTGTCCACCGACACCGGCGCGCTGCGCTCGTACGGCAGCGACCCGTACGGCTCGTACGACTCCTTCCCGGACCGCGGAGGCTACTACGCCAAGGGCCGGCCGATCTTCCCCGTCCTGGGCACCAGCGACCGGCTCCCCGACAAGGACGTCGTCATTGGCGTCCGCGTCGGCAAGGAGCGCCTTGCCATCGACAAGGACCTCGTCCGCACGCACCGGACCGTGCGCGCCGAGGTGGGCGGCACGCCGGTGGAGGCCCGCTGGGACGACCAGCTCGGCACCGCCCGCGTCGTGCAGCAGGTAGGGGAGCGGTGGGAGCCGGCGGACTTCCTCGACTCGATGTGGTTCGCCTGGTACGCGTTCTACCCCAACGGACAGGTGCGGACATGAGCAGGCTGCTGACGGCACTCGCCAGAACGGGTGACGCCTGGGACGCCACCGCCGTCGCGATCAAGACCACGCCCGGGCGGGTGCGTGCCGCCCTCGCTGTACGCCGACACCGAAGGACGGCGCTCATCGCCGCGAGCCTCACCCTGCTGGTGTACCTGCTCTCCATCGGGGACCTCGCCGTTTCGGCCTCCGGCCGGTTCACCGGCGCACCTGTGTTCCGGACCACTCCTGGACAGCTGCTGGAGGTCCGCGCACCGTATCTGTTCGAGCCGGTCCTCGCCTGGCACCCCACCAGCCACCTCGCCATCTTCCTCAGCCCGGTCAACCTGCTGCTCGGCGCCGTCGTGGCGGCGCTTGTCGGCTGCAACATCGCCGTGGCCGCCCACGCCGCCCGGCAGGCCGCCTCCTGCCGACGCACCCGCTACGCCCGGCTGCTGGGCGTGCTCCCGGCGTTCCTGCTCGGATTCGCCTGTTGCGTGCCCACCTTCCTGCTCGTCCTGGGCGCAAGTACCGCCGCTGCACTGCTGCCGGTCCTGATCCCGCTGCGCCCGGTCTTCTACCCGCTCACCCTGCTGATGCTGACCGGCACGCTGGTGTGGGGCACCTCGCGGACGGGCCGATCCGGGCGGCGTACCCGTCACGCGGGTGACACCGGCAACGCGGCGGCGCAGGCGCCTGCCGCAGCCCCGGATACGCCGGATACGCAATGACCGAGACCTCGAACGCGGTTGACCAGGGAGGCTCCTCATGGCGCAGGTGCAGGAAGTTGATGTGGTGGTGATCGGCATGGGCGTCGGGGGTGAGCATGTCGCCGAGCGGCTGGCCGAGGAAGGGCTGGACGTGGTGGGGGTGGAGGCCGAACTGGTCGGTGGGGAGTGCCCGTACTGGGCGTGTATCCCGAGCAAGATGATGATCCGCGCCGGCAATCTTCTCGCCGAGGCGCGGCGGGTGCCCGGCATGGCCGGAGACTCTCAAGTAACCCCCGACTTCGCGCCGGTCGCCGCCCGGATACGGGACGAGGCCACCGACGACTGGAACGACCAGGTGGCCGTCGACCGGTTCACCCGCAAGGGCGGGCGCTTCGTCCGCGGCCGTGCCCGCCTGGCCGGACCCGGCCGGGTGGAGGCCGAAGGCGAGATGTTCGCCGTCCGGCGCGCGGTGGTGCTGGCCACCGGCAGCCGCCCGCAGATCCCGCCCGTCCCCGGGCTGGCGGACGTGCCGTACTGGACGAACCGGCAGGCGGTCTCGGCCAAGGAGCCGCCGGCCTCGCTGCTCGTGCTCGGCGGGGGCGCCGTCGGCGTGGAGCTGGCACAGGCGTTCGCCCGCTTCGGGACCGCGGTGACCGTCGTGGAGGCGATGGAGCGGCTGCTGCCCGCGGAAGAACCCGAAGTCGGCGCACTGCTGGCCGAGGTGCTGACGGAGGAAGGCGTCACCGTACGCACCGGAGTACGCGCCACCGGAGTACGGCACGTAGATCACGCCTTCCGGCTCACCCTGGAAAGCGGGGAGGAGGCCGTCGGGCAGCACCTGCTGGTGGCCACCGGACGCCGACCCCAGCTGGCCGGACTCGGCCTGGAGACCATCGGCCTCGATCCTGACGCGCCCGCTCTGACCGTGGACGGGCAGATGCGGGCCGCACACGGCGTGTGGGGCGTCGGCGACGTCACCGGCCGGGGACTGTTCACCCATGTGGCGATGTACCAAGCCGAGATCGCCGTCCGCGACATCCTCGGCCGGCCAGGACCGGATGCCGACTACCAGGCCCTGCCCCGCGTCACCTTCACCGACCCCGAGGTCGGCTCCGTGGGCCTGACCGAACGCGCCGCTCGCGAGCAGGGCCTGCGCGTACGGACAGGCATCGCGCGGGTGCCGTCCTCGGCACGAGGCTGGATCCACAAGGCCGGCAACGACGGCCTGATCAAACTCGTCGAGGACACCGACCGCGGCGTCCTGGCCGGGGCCACCTCCGCCGGCCCGGCGGGTGGTGAAGTTCTCTACGGACTGGCCCTCGCCGTGCAGAGCGAGATTCCCGTCGAGCGGCTACGCCACATGATGTTCGCCTACCCCACCTTCCACCGCGCCGTGGAGGACGCCCTCACCGACCTGGGGAACGACTGACGCATGCACCCGGCGTACCACTGCGGCTCAGCGGACGGTCCGCACGTCGACCGGTCAACGGTCGGCCGCCATTTCCCGGCAATCAGCTGTGAGGAGGAGGCAGCCAGCAGAACACCGCGCGCCTGAGCGCCCTGACCAGCCAGTCGCCCACACGATCACGCACCCAAACCCGTCCCGGGAAACCCCGGGACGGGGCCGCATCCATCGGCGTCGGCGAGCCGACCGGCACTGCCCCCGGCTCTTCCTGCGTCCCGGCCCGCCGGACCCTGTCCTCGACCCCGCGCTCGCCCGAGTGGCTATCGGCATGCCGGTGCTCCATGGACTGCTGCCGTTCAGACGGACGGTTTCGCTTTTTGGCCATGACCAACTGCCTCCTTCCGGCGCGATGCACCCGGATGCGCCACCCGCACCCCACCTCCAACGGCCCGGCCGCCTCGATACGGCGAGCCGCTCACAGCAGGGCCGCGCGCCGCTCGGCCTCCTGCCGGACCGAGGCCAGGGACGCGGCAACCGCCGCCTCCCACCGTGGGGCGACCAGGCCGCCCCACCACTGCCCGGCCCGCCACAGATCCGTGGCGAGCTCACCCTCGTACACCAGCCGCGTAGCGGATTCGTGCTCGGTGAGGGTGAACGACTCCGTGACGGCGGGCACCGGCCCGCGCACCAGGCGGAAGTCGACCCGCTCCGGACGGGTGAACCGCACCGTTTCCACCGTCGTCGCCGTCAGCCGACCGCCCATGACTGGGGTGTGATGGGCGGCGAGCACCATGTCCGAGCCCCGCTCCAACACGAGCACCTTCTCCCGCATCGCCCGCGTGGAACGCCCCAGATACGGCTGGGCGATGACGTCGAACACCACCTCGCGCGGGGCCGCGACGTCGACGGTCTGCGGCCCGAGCGGGCGGGTGCGCCGCCCGACGCCCACGTCCAGCGGAAGCGCCCCGGTCACCAACCCCAGATACCCCGCCGCCGCGCCCGTGCCCGCCACTACCGCCCCTGTAAGAGCACCGATCCACACCATCGCCCAGACCTCTCCACGCGTCCGTCCCGTTCTCCTCACCGACGCTAGGACGGGTCTCCCGGGCGATCAGTGAGCACGCTCACCTTCCTCCGGGTGCGTCGGCCCGTACAGTCAAGGTCATCACCCTGTGGAGGAGGGAGGCGCGTGGAGTCCGTAGCCGATCTCGCCGACAGCCGCGCCGTTACGGACGTGCTGCTGGGCGATCTGCGTGCAGCGCATCTCACACCGGCGGCTGTCGTCCGCTTCCTGGGGCGCGCTGCCCGCCGGTCCCTGCGCCAGGCCGCCCGACGGCCAAGGGCGCTGGTCGAGCTGACCGCCCTGCACGGCGTGCTGTACGCGCTGGCCGATGGCCGCCGGCCCGGGCGGCGCTGGGTGACCACCAGCTGGACGCTCGCCGCACTCCACCTCGGGATGCTGGAGCACCGCAACCGCCTGACCACCGCGGACGCGTTGACGCTGCTGCGCGGCAACCTCCCCGCCCTGCCCGGCGGCGCCGGACGAGCCTCCGGATTGCTGGCGATCGGCCTCGATCTCGCCGACGGACACCTCGCCCGCAACCAAGGCGCGGTCTCCCCCTTCGGGGAGTACGCCGACACCTTCGCCGACGCCGCGTACTGGACGTGGTTCACCCTGCGTCACGAACCCAGCCGCACCGTCCGGGCGGCTGCGGTCGCCGCCTGGACGCTCCCCATCGTCGCCGTTACCGGCCTCGCGCTGCACCGCGGCACCATGCCCGAGCGGCCACGCCCCGTCCTGCTGCGGCCTGCCGCCACCCTTCAGGCGGTCGTCGCGCTCCGCCACCTCACCCGCCGCTGACCGTCCTGCTTACTTCCCGCTTTCCTCGGGCTGGTCCGGCTCTGGTGTGCCCTCCACGCGCACGCCCTGCCAGAACGCCACGTGGTCCTTGACCTTCCGGGCCAGCGGGCTGGGCCTGGGGTAGTACCAGGCGGCATCCGGGTTCGTCAGCCCGCCGACCTCGAGGTTGTAGTAGCGGGCCACGCCCTTCCAGAAGCACAGTGACCGGGTCCTGCTCGGCGTGAAGTAGTGCCGGTTGAGCGACTCGGGCGGGAAGTAGTGGTTGCCCTCGACGATCACCGTGCGCGGGGTCTCCGCGATCACCGTGCCGTTCCACACCGCTCGCAGCATGGCCTTGCTCCTTACCGTGAACGGGCACCCGTGCGCCCCGTGACCTTCACGCTAGGCGGGCCCGGCCGGCCCCTTCAGTGACGGTGCTCACCGTCTGCGAGAGCTGTGCGCGCCTGTGAGGATGCGGCATACGTCGGCGTCGGTGCAGTCGGACGGATCGGTTACGGCGGCCCGCTCCGCCAGAGTCCGCAGGACCGCTTTCGTGGCCTGGAGCTCGGCCAGGCGCCGGTCGATGTCTTCAAGGTGCCGGTCGACGAGCGCGGTGACATGGGCGCAGGGGGACGCGCCGGCGTCGCGCAGAGCGAGCACGGAACGGATCTCGGCCAGGCTCAGCCCCGCGCCCTGGGCGTCGCGGATGAACGCCAGCCGCTGCACAGCCTGCTCCGGGAAGTCGCGGTAGCCGCCCGCGGTACGCGGCGGGGCGGGCAGCAGCCCGGCCTGCTCGTAGAAGCGGAGGGTCTTCGCCGTCACGCCGCTGACGGCGGCGAGGCCACCGATGCGCATGCGTCCAGGCTAGACCTTGACCTTCCAGTGCACTGGAAGGTCTACCGTCCAGAACACAGGCGAAGAACCATCGGGAAGGGGTCCGTCATGAACCAGCCGGAGACGACGACACGCATCACGGTGCTGACCGCGCCCGACTGCCCGAACGCCCCGCTCGTACGCGAACGGATCACCGAGGCCCTCGAAGGCCGTACGACGCCGGTGGAAGGGATCGAGGCGAACGACGCGGACGCGGCCACCCGGCATCGGATGGCCGGTTCGCCCACCGTCCTCCTGGACGGCATCGACCCGTTCGCCCACGACGGCGATGTACCGAGCCTGTCCTGCCGGCTCTACCGCCACGCCGACGGCACCACCGACGGCGCCCCGGCCGTCGCAGACCTTCGCCGCGCTCTGACCGGCGGCCGGCCCGAGAGGACCGGGAAGGAGTGAGGCAGGCAGCCCTCTTACGAGACGGTGGCGCTGTGGCGCTCCACCCGCTCGCGCAGCGTCCGCGCGAACTCCCCCTCACCGCTGGGCCCGCCCGACGGCGGCCTGCGCAACATGGCCGAACACCTGGTTGCCGAGGCCGAGATCCACGCCAGAACGGCCGCACCTGACATGAAGGTGACCTCCGCCGTGGTGACCGGGGAACCGCTGACCGTCCTCCAGGCCCAGTGACGCACCGCGCAGCTCATCGTGATCGGCTCCCGCAATATGGGCGGCCTCATCGGCCTGATCGTCGGATCGACAGCCGTACGCCTGGCCGCCCACGGACACTGCCCCACCCTGGTCACACGCGCACCCGGCAACCCCACCGGACCCATCCTCCTCGGCGTCGACGGATCCCCCGCCGGCACGAAAGCGATCGAGTCCGCCTTCACCGAAGCCGCACTCCGCGGGGCTGAGCTGATCGCCCTGCACGCCTTCACCCCCTGGAACACGGCCATGCCCCCACCGATCGACCCGGCCATGCCGTACGCGGGAACACCCGGCGCGCTGGCCGAAAGCCAGGCCAGCCTGCTCTCCGCAGCGCTCGCCGGCCACCAGGAACGGCACCCGGACGTACGGGTTGAGCGCCGGACGGTACGGCAAGGGACCCGCGAGGCACTGATCGAGGCCAGCCGCCCAGCTGCTCGTCGTCGGCGCCCGCGGACGCGGCGGCTTCACCGGCCTGCTGCTCGGATCGGCCAGCCCGGCCATGCTCAACCACGCGCACTGCCCCGTCGCGGTGGTCCCAGGAAGCAACTTCACCTGAGCGAGGGTCTGGGAGAGACCGCGAGCCGAGTACCGAGGATGGGGAACGCGACGTACGGACGGGGTGTTCCGGCACAATGACCCGCGGGTTCGTCACTAGGGTGCTCCAGGAATCTGGGAACCCGTCGGTTTCCGGTGGTCGGCGACAGCATGATCGAGGCCGCCATCTGCGACGGCGACATCGTCGCCGTGAGGAAGGCCGACAGCGCGGACCACGGCGACATCGTCGCCGCCATGCTGGACGGGGAGGCCACCGTCAAGCGTCTGCGCCGCGAGAACGGCCAGGTCTGGCTCATGCCGCACAACGCGGCGTACGAGCCGATCTCTGGCGACGACGCCGTTATCCTCGGCAAGGTAGTCGCCGTCCTGCGCGCGCTCTGAGCAAGAGCGCCCCGCGCCGCCCATGGGACGTCCCCCTCGGCCGCGGCGTACGCACGCGGCCCCCTGCACGAGCCCGGCAGAACGCCGGCACGTACCAGCCCAACGACGGGACCCCGACTTGACCCTGATGCCAGGAGCACGCGTGCCGGGACGGACCTGGACGGTCCGCCTCACCGGCCACCCCGATCACACCGTGTCCGTCACCTGCAGCACCGCCGCATGCCGGATGCCGCCCCGCTCGAAGGACGCCGCGAGCATGCGCCGCTTCGCCGCCGAGCACATCAGTGCCCACGGACGCCTCGCCGGCGCCCGCCCCAACGCCGCCTGCAGCTGCGGCAGCGCCCACTGCGCCCTCCACGACTCTCCCGTCCAGTGCGCTGGCAGCAGCCTGTTGGTCCTCGTCCACAACCCGGCCGTCGGCCAGGTCTGGACCCTGGCAGAGGTCTGCCAGACCTGCGCCCGGAACATTCCGCACATCACCATCCTGGCCACAGCCAAGCCGTCCGTCCCCACCCCGGCGGCCCCTTCCGCGGAGCAGCCGGCGCAGCGCACCGCGGTACCGGGCGGGTTCTCCTCACCGGAGGCCGCTCCCGACCCCTCACCGGGCCGGCGCCGGCCCCACCGTCCGCACCGGTCGCGGGGCTGAGACCGGAGCGGCGCCACCGCCGAGCCCTCGCAGAGTTGCCCGCTCGCCGCTGGATGAGCACGGCCTGGGTCAGCGGCGGGTGACGCCGTAGCCGGTGTCGTTGAGGGCGGACGTCCAGACCTCCCGGTTGAACCACTTCGTGATGTCGGGCTGCATGGCGGTGATGGTGTCCATCCGGGCCTGCCAGTCGGTGCCGGTGGGCCGCTTGTCCTGACAGCCGGTGCAGCCGACCTCGCCGTGGATGTGGCCGGCCATCCAGGCGTTGACGGCGACGTTGACGATGACGCTGTAGAGGTCGCCGCCGCTCTCCTCCAGGGCGTCGGGGACACCCCCGAGGATGAGTGCCAGCTCCGGGTTGTCGACTGGCGGCATCGGCGCGCGCCCCACCTGGCCGGGCGTGCTGCTGGTCTCGGCCGCCTGCCGTTGCTGAGCGATGCTGGCCGCGAGGCCGGCCGGGTCGAAGTACCGCCAGGCGGAGCGCTCCTGGATCCCGAGCTGGGTGGCGACGGCGCGAATGTTCTGCTCGATGGTGTCGGCGACCGTACCCGGGCGGACAGTCACCCCGCGGTGGGCCAGCTGGGCCAGCGTCTCCGCGACCGCTTCCTTGAAGGCTTTGGTGTTCCTCATGACCACCATCCTTCAGCAAGAGAGCAAGATCCACTGCTCCCGGTCAGTTCTCGAACCGCAGCCACGGAGGCCGAGTTGAGGCCGCTGCGACCGTCTCCCTGGTTCAGCCGTCAGCCCCCGGGTCGGCCGTCGCCGGTCCAGCCCTCGGTGAACGCCCTGAGCCGGTCTCGCTGCCGCTCCTCTTCCGCGATGCAGGCGTCGAGCACGGCCTGATCGACGTGGGGGGCGACGGCGGCGAGGACCAGGCGCTGGAGCTCGGCGGGGTCGAGCGCCTCGACCTCCCACTGCACCGGGCGGCCGACGTCGAGCCCGTAGCGGTCGGCGAATCCGGCCCAACGCGGGTCTCCGGCCTTCCCTGCGGCCGCTGGCAGGTCGTACTCGCGGACCTGGTCGTGGGTGAGCAGGACGCGCTCCGCGTGGCTCCAGCAGGCTGTGCGGGCCACCCAGTCCCGTTCGATGTCAGCGCCCGATGCGTCGAAGTCACCGGCGTTTCTCCGGGGCGCCGCGAGCGTGCGGTTCGAGTTCACACAGCTCAGAAGCGGTCACGACGACCATAGCGAACGCAACAGGTGTGGTGCACGAGACCGCGCGGGGACCTCACCCGATCGAGGAGGCATGGATCAATCTCCGCGACATAATTAAATCTCGCTGAGACCGTGAGATGCTGACGACAAGTCATCATCAAGGAGGGGACCATGGCCAGCAGGCGCGTTCTCAAGCTCACCTTCGAGTTCCACGTCCCGGAAGGGTTGAACGCCAACATCCGCAGCGCCCGCATCGACAGTGCGACCGACGAGATGATCGGCGCCATCAAGGGCATGACCCCGCAGGTCTTCCCTTGGGCGAAGGACCTCGTCGTCCACCGGGAATGGGCTTACCGCTGGCTGGAGATGGAGCCGCAGAGCCACACGTTCCCCGCGACCGACAAGAACACCGCTCCGCTGGAGAGCGAAGCAACCGATGAAGCCGCTGCCAGTTGACAGCTGACACGTCGAGGGCCGCCACCCGCCACCCGGGTGGGTGGCGGCCTCGCCTCCGTCAGGACTTTAAGATCATCCCGTGGCGGCTTTGGCCTCACCTTGGCTGGACACCTACGGAACGATGTGATGGCAAGGGTCGGGGCCAACCAGGCGAGGAGAACGACGACGATGAATCTGTTGAAGCTGCTGTTCAAGGCGATCACGTCCGACCGCGAGCCCGACGCCCTGCCCCGCTCGGAGGTCTACCGCTGGCGCTGCGACACGTGTCGAGACAGCTATGTCGGCTCCGATCGGCAGCATGTCGGGAACGTCGCTGCTTCGCACCGGCGGCGGAGCGGCGGCAAGTGCCGGACGCCGAAGGTGGTACGCGCCTCCGAGATGTGACGGCGACGGGCGGCGGGTTGGTCCCAGCAGATCCGCCCTGACCTGATCATCCCTACCGGCAAGCACATGGGTCAGAATTCCGGCATGGCCAGCATCTACCGGGCGCTCGCCGAACACGGGAAGCGCCAGCCGTACCCGGAAGCCGCCGAAGCAGCTCAGGCCGCCTTCGCTGGCAGGTGCCGCTGACCTGGTCTTTCACTCCGAAGGCTGGGGTTCGCGGCCGCGGTTGAGCTGGGCCATGAGCTCGCGGTTGGCCGCGCGGGCTGCGGCGAGGTCGTCGTCGCGGTCCTGGAGCGTGAGCTCCAGGTCGACGACCTGCTGTTCGAGGGTGGTGATCCGGGCCTGGAGCTGTTCGGCGTCGTCTGGGCCGCCGATGCCGGACTCGCGCCAGACCTGTTCGCCCAGGACCTCGCTGAGGCGGGCTTCGAGGCGTCGGATGTGTCCGGCGAGGCGGGCGGTGCGGGCGTCGGCTGCCGCCAGGTCGGCCTGCAACGAGGCCCGGCTGACCGCGGGGCCCCGGCCGCCCGGGACCGTGGGCGGCTCTGCGGCCTGCGCGTGGATCTGTCCGAGCAAGTCGCGGTGGCGGTAGAGGAAGGTGCGGTCGACGCCCGCGCGGCGGGCGATCGCCGCGACGCTGGCCTCAGAGCCGTCCTTAACGGCATCGGCCAGGGCGGCGAGGACCCGCTGGCGGCGCCGGCCGGTGTCGGCCCGGCGGCCTTCCAGCATGGCCTGGACGGCGGGGTCGGTCGGGGTCATGCGGGTCGCTCCGGTCGTAGGTCGGGCAGCGGCTGGGGAATGCGGGGCATGCCGAGGAAGCCCTGGCGGGTCTTGCGGACCATGGCCGCAGCCTGCTGGATCTCGGCGCGTTCGGCGTCGGTCAGCTTGTCGGCCTCCTCGGTGACGCGGCGGATCAGCCGCCGGACGCGGGAGATCTCCTCATCCGACGGGGTGGCCTCGGCGCGAGCCCAGTCGTCGGCCTCGGTCATCGACCGCAGTCGCTCCCGCTGCCGCAGCAGGCCGTCGAGGTAGGCGGCCAGCTCGGGGAGGTAGGAGATGTCGGTGGAGTAGTGGTCGCAGCCCATGCAGCGGAACCGCAACGGGCAGGCGCCGCCTCCGGCTGCGACGTTGGACGGCTCGGAGCAGGTGCCGAAGGGGACCTGGACCGAGCCGATCGCCAGACGGACGCGTTCGGCGTCCAGCAAGGTGGTGACCGCTCCCCAGACCCGCTGCCCGTGGCGGTCGAACTGCATGGCGGTGACCTTGTCGACGGCCTCGCGCAGGCGTACTTCCTTGACCCGGTAGTAGCAGCGGGTCGACTGGTAGGAGTCGTGATCCATCAGGGGTGAGAGGACCTCGATGGGGACGCCGGCGTCCGCGTGGCGCTGGGCGAAAGAGTGCCGGTAGGCGTAGGGGAAGATCTTCTCCTTGTCGAAGACGGTGTCGTCGTCCAGGCGGAACTCCGGCAGGGCGGTGACCCAGTCGCGGTGCATCCCGCTGAAGTGCGTGGCGTCGATGCCCTTGGCTCCGAGCTGGTTCATCACCGACGACGGCAGCAGGGCCAGCTTGGACAGCGGACGGTCCGGGTAGAGCAGGCGGACGCGATCTTGCTGATCGCAGATCAGCTGCGCGGTGGGTTCGTGGATCGGTAGTTCCCGGCGGATCCGTTGCTCTTTCCAGTTGTTGTAGACCAGGACGGGCTTGCCCTGCCGGTCCCGGTTCAGTGTCAACGGCCTCGTAGTGCTCCCCGCGGTGTGAAGTCCCACGAGAAGTTGGACAGTCTGTACCGGACTGATGCTTGACGGTCCCGCGAGATTTCTGAAGGTCTCGGCACATCCTGGACGGCCGTGTCTCGTTGACTCTGACGTGGCGGATGCGCGCGAGGCGGAACCTGTGGACGACCGGCGGTGGATGGCCGAGCACCGGTACCGTGCGGTGTTGCAGATGTTGGACGGTTCACCTGTCGCTGAGGTGGCCCGCCGGTTCGGGGTGTCGCGGCAGACGGTGTACACCTGGGTCGAGCGGTACCACGCCGGAGGACTGGGCGGGCTGGTGGACCAGTCCCGCCGGCCGCACACCTCACCCCAGCAGGTGGCCCCCGAGGTCGAGGCCCTGGTCTGCGAACTGCGCCGGACCTATCCACGCTGGGGTGCCCGCCGCATCGTCTACGAGCTCGGCCAGCGGGGCATGAAGCCGGTGCCCGGCCGGTCCACGGTGCACCGCATCCTGGCCCGCAACGGACTGATCAACCACCAGGAACAGAACCACCGCCGCGTCTACAAGCGTTGGCAGCGCGACGCTCCGATGCAGCTGTGGCAGCTCGATCTCATGAGCGGGGTGTTCCTGGCCGGCGGCCGCGAGTGCAAGCTCGTCACCGGCATCGACGACCACTCCCGGTTCATCGTCATCGCCAAGGTGGTCGCCCAGCCGTCCGGCCGCGCAGTGTGCACCGCGTTCGCCGAGGCCATGACCACGTACGGAGTGCCGTCGGAGGTTCTGACCGACAACGGCAAGCAGTTCACCGGCCGCTACACCAAGCCGTTCCCGGCCGAGGTCCTCTTCGAGCGGATCTGCCGGGAGAACGGCATCACCGCCCGGCTGACCAAGCCCCGCTCGCCCACCACGACCGGGAAGATCGAGAGGTTCCACAAGTCGCTGCGCCGTGAGCTCCTCGACCACGTGGGACCGTTCGCCGACCAGGGGACGGCACAGGCAGCTATCGATGCCTGGGTCCACGGCTACAACCACAAGCGCCCGCACCAGGCCCTGCAGATGGCCACCCCGGCCTCCGCGTTCCGTCCCACCGAGACCAAGGATCAGCAGCGCGAGGTCCACCTGCCCGAGCCGGAGGACGAGCGAGCGTCCGCCGTGGCCGAGCTGCTGGCGCCACAGCTTCCCTCTCTGCTGCCCTCGCCGCGGCTGCCGGTCGACGAGTCCCACATCCGGGCCGTCGAGTTCGAGGCAGTCATCTCGCCGATCGGCAGGCTCTGCCTGCCCAACAACCAGCAGATGAAGTTCCCCGCCGCCCTGGGCGGACGCAGGACCACCATCTGGGCCGACGAACGCAGCATCCACGTCTTCATCGACGGCGATTTCGCCCGCACCCGCGTCTCCAAGCTCACCCCGGCCGACCTGAAGGCTTTGGTGCAGCGGGGCGGCCGCATCGCCGGGCCTGAGCCGGCCGCTCCGGCCCTGATCGATGAGGCGAAGCCCGCTCTCGTGGTCGAGGTCGACCGTGTCATCGACCGGGACGGCGACATCGGGCTCGGGGGCCAGAAGGTGAAGATCGCACACCATCTGGCCGGACAGCCCGTCACTCTTCGCTTCGACGGCCAGCTGATGCACGTCATCGTCGACGGCCGCGTCATCAAGACCATGCCCGCGCCTGTCCCGCCGGAGAAGCGGCGGCAGATCAGCGGCGCCCGAAGCCCGCGCACCATGGTCATCCCGCCCTCCGTCCAGGCTCTGCGGGCCCGGCGGAAGGTGCCCCCGGACGGCCGCGTGATGCTCGGCGGTCAGCGACTGCGGATCGGTCGCGCGCACGCTGGGAAGACCGTGACGATCCTCCTTGAGGACACCTGCTTCCGGGTCCTCGACGGCGACGTCGAGCTGTCCACCCACCCCCGCACCAGCGACAAGCCGATCACCGGGTTCAGGGCGCCCAACCGCACCGAGTCGTAACGGCTGTCCAGCATCTTCCGGTGACATCAAGCATGTCGTGGAGCCGATCTGTCCAAGATCTCATGGGACCTCACACCGTCAGTTCAGGCAGTGGAACTCCAGCTTGCAGATCTCCTCGGGACGCCGGCCGGTGTCCATCAGCAGTTCCACCGCGACGCGGATTTCGCGGCAGGTCATCTCCTCGAACACGTCCAGGTGCGCGCAGAGCTGCCGCATCACCTCGGGCGGCAGATCCTGGCCCTCCTCCGAGGGCTCCGGCGGCTTTGGGACGTCGTGCCGGGTGATCACAAAGTCGTCGGGCAACCCAGCCATTGGCCCATCTGCCCTGGTCAGACCCATCACGCGGCCTTGCCGCAGCACGTTGCGGGCCGCCCGCACGTAGGTGGTGCGGGTGCCGGCGGCGATGCGGCCGTTGGCCTCCAGGAACGTCATCCGGTTCAGGTAGTTCTCGATGTCCGCCCACCCCAGCGCCGCGGTGTCCATGCCGTGGTCCTGGCGGGCGTCCAAGCTCCGCGACAGGAAGGACAGCCCGGTCAGGTGTTGGCGGGCGTGGGAGGACGTGCTGCGAGAACGCACCCGGGTCAGGTAGTCGCGGGCCCAGCGCTTCGCGGCCTCCCTCAGCCAGGGCTGGTGGACGGCGGTGAAGTCCACCGAGCCGCGGTGTCCGAAGACGGGACCTGTCCCCGAGTGGTGGACACCTCTGAGCCCGGCCCCGGCAGGGGCAGGGTAGGAGGCATCTTTTATGGTGATGAAGGTCTACTCGCCTGAGTTCAAGGCGGACGCTGTCGCGCTGTACCTGTCGGACCCGGGCCACACCTTCGAGGGCATCGGCAAGGATCTGGGGATCAGCCGCGAGACGCTGCGTAACTGGGTGCGGGCCGAACGGGCCCGCCGTGGCGGGAACAGCACGACGAGTACGGAGAAGAACACGGTGGATTCCCCGCCGACGGCCGAGGAGCTTCAGGCCGAGAACGAGGCCCTGCGCCGCGAGCTGGCGGCAGCGCGCAAAGAGACGCAGAAACTCGCCACCGAGCGTGACATTCTACGCAAGGCGACGAAGTTTTTCGCACAAGAGATGACCTGGTGACCAACCGCTTCCAGTTCATCGAGGACCACCACCGCGCCTGGGGCGTGAAGCGGTTGTGCGCCGTGCTGGAGATCGCCCGCTCCAGCTTCTACAAGTGGCGGGCCGGCCGCGCGGCCCGTGCCGCTCGTGAGCAGGCCGACGCCGCTCTCGCCGAGCGGATCCGGGCCGTGCACACCGAGTGGGACGGCACCTACGGCCGGCCCCGGATCACCGCCGATCTGCGCGAGGACGGCGAGCGCGTGAACCACAAGCGCGTCGGACGGGTCATGCGTAAGTACGGCATCGCCGGGCTGCGGCTGCGCAAGCGTCAGGTCACCACCGTGCCCGAACCGTCCGCCACACCGATGCCCGACCTGGTGGGGCGCGACTTCACCGCGAGCGCCCCGAACACCAAGTACGTCGGCGACATCACCTACCTGCCGGTGGGCGACGGCGACTTTCTGTATCTGGCGACCGTGATCGACTGCTTCTCGCGCCGTCTGGTGGGCTGGTCGATCGCCGACCACATGCGCACCTCGCTGGTCACCGACGCACTCCGTACAGCCGCCCGGGTCCGCGGCAGCCTGGCCGGCGCCGTCTTCCACAGCGATCACGGAGCCCAGTACACAAGCAGGGCATTCGCCGAAGCCTGCAGGTCAGCAGGGGTCCGACAGAGCATGAGTGCGGTCGGGTCCAGCGCGGACAACGCTCTCGCAGAGTCCTTCAACGCGACCTTCAAACGCGAAACGCTCCAGGGCCGAAAGAGCTGGCCCAACGAGCGCCAGGCCCGACTCGACGCCTTCCGATGGCTGACCCGCTACAACACCCGACGCCGGCACTCCCGCCTCGGACACCGCAGCCCCATCACCTACGAAGCCGCACTCGAAGCTCCACCAACTACGCTGGCACCAGCCGCATAAACCGTGTTCAGGATTCGGGGTCAAGGCCCAAGGGCTTTTGAACAACCCTCCTGGTCGCACTGGCTTTTGCGGGGGCCGGTGCGGCCGTTCCCGGCCGGGCTGGAAGTCGAGCGGACGGTCAGCCATCAGCTTGACTCTGGTCCAGTTCGACGGGAACGTCAACTCCGTCCATCCCGGCTTGCCCTGAGTCCAGGTCAAGGTCCTCACCGCCTGGGCGACAACGTCCTGCGGATCGCCACCGCGGGCCGCGCGTTCATCGCCCAGCACCGCCGGGCCCCTCGGGGGTCAGGGCAGACAGTCCGGGACGACGGTCACACGGGGCGTCCTTCCCGTGCGGGTGCAGACGGTCCGCCAGGAAGGCGAGGATCTCGTCGCGGGCCCGGACCGTGGGGTGGCCGGCCTCGTCGACGAGATGGGCGGTGACGACACTGTGCGGGGTGCCGACCAGGTCGGCGAAGAAGGGCGGCGGAGCTGGGTTGGCCGCGGTGTCCGGCAGGACGCGCCCGTCGAAGGCGTCGCCGAGCAGCGCCCGGTATGCGGCGAAGCGCTGCCCGGTGCACCAGCGGTCGCCCTCGAATCGGTAGGCGAGGACGGAGAGTCCGTCGCGCTCGAGCCGGTCGCGCACCGCGCGTGCGTCCGCCGCGCCGAGTTCGAGTCCGGCGGGATCGTCGAGCGGCAGCGAGGGGTGGTTGACCACGGGGGCGATCACGGCCGGCTCCAGGGCCATGGTGAGGGCGAAGTTGCCGGTGAAGCACAGGCCGATCGCCCCCACACCAGGCCCCCCGCATGCGGTGTGGGCCTGGCGCGCCAGTCCGCGCAGCCAGACCGTCACCGGGCTGGTGCCGCCCCCGGCGAAGGCGCGGAACTCCGCGCTGACGCAGGCGCGGCGGACTTCCTCCCGGCCGCCGTCGACCGTGGGGAAGGCTCCGTCCCTCCCGAACAGTGAGGGCACATGGACGGTGAAGCCCGCGTCCCGCACCCAGCGCGCGAGCCGCAGGACGTCGGGGCTGATGCCCGGCATCTCGGGCAGCACCACGACGGCGGGCCCGGCCCCGGCCACGTACACCGTCTTCTCCACCCCCTCCACGGCCACGGTCCGGCGGGTGAAGTCGGTGATCGGATCGTCGTCGCTCATGGGGCCAGCCTGGTGTCCGGATCGGCCGCCGGGTGAGGGGCGGGATCGCCAATGTGCGGGGTAGTCTCGCCACCCGCGAGGTGGACGATCGGGACGCGGTCGGCGACGGCGGGCCGGGGAAACCAGGGGGTGCGGGAGCGATGGTGCGCGCGGCGCGGCAGAGGGAGGACGGTACGGGTCCGGGCGCCGGGCCCGGTGAGCTGCGGGTCGGGGTCCTGGCGTACCCGGGCTGCTTCGCGTCCGAAGTGTTTGGCGTCCCCGACCTGCTGACGATGGCCGCGCACGTCGCAGGACCGGACGCGCCCGGCTACCGGGTGTCGGTCGTCTCACCCCGTCGCCGGGTCACCGCCTCGGGCGGCGCAGGCCTGGACGTACGTCCCCCGCGCGAGGCCGACGTCCTCGTGGTCCCGGGCTTCGAGTTGCGCCCGGACACCGATCTCGACGCGCGGCTCGCCGGGCTCGCCCCCGAGATCGCGGTGATCCGCGCGCAGGCCACCGCCGGCACCGCCGTAGTCTCCCTCTGCGTCGGCGCGTTCCTGCTCGCCGAGTCGGGACTGCTCGACCGGCGCCGGGCCACCACCTCCTGGCTGTACGCCGGCGAACTGGCCAGGCGCTGTCCCGACGCCGACGTGCGCCCCGAGCACCTGGTCGTCACCGACACGGGGGTGACGACCACCGCCGCCTTCAGCGCCATGTACGACTTCGCGCTGGACCTGATCCGCCGGCACAACGGCGCCCGGGTGGCCCGGACCACCGCGCGGCTGGCGCTCGTCGACGACGCACGGGCCTCCCAGACCCCGTACGTCGACCCACGTCTCCTCCCGCGGCCCGGCCGGGAGTTCTCCCAGCGGGTCATGCGGCGGCTCGACCAGAACCTCGCCGAGCGCTACGACCTCCCCGCACTCGCGGACGCATTCCACGTCAGCACCCGCACGCTGCTGCGCCGCTTCGCCGAAGAGACCGGACACAGCCCGCTCGCCCATCTGCAGGCCTCCCGGGTCCGCCGCGCCCGCCATCTCCTGGAGACGACCGACCGCACCGTCGCCGCAGTCGCCGCGGTCGTCGGCTACCAGGACCCGGGCACCTTCTCCGCTCTCTTCGCCCGCCACACCGGCCACCGCCCGAGCGCGTACCGGGCCGCCTTCCGCCGCACGGACCGGGAGTAGTCACGGTTCTGGGGACCGGCACCGCGAGCCGCCGTAGGCCGTTCGAGTGTCCGCCCGTCGGCAGGGAAAGGACTGGGTCGGTGGGGTGGGCATGGCAGGCGCCGGGGCCTCGGTGGGCGACGCGGGTGACCTGGACCAGCCCGAACACGGTGGCCAGCCACCGCTGGTGGCCTGGCCCTGCCAGGGCAGTACCTGACCCTCCGGCCCGGCACCACGATCGGGCCTGCACCTGCACGGACCTGCTTCTCCTTGCGCTGACCGCGAAGGTCCAGGTGGTCCTGCGGCAGCCGTCGGAGCAGGTCCCGCCCCGCCGCGTCGAGGAGCTCCTCCGGTTCGGCGTGGGTCCACGTGCTGGCATCGCTGCCCGACAGGGTGCGGATCAGCGTCTCGAAGTTGCTCAGGGAGCGGGCAAAGGAATCAGTGGTGGCATGCGTGTCGTACGTTTCATCTCCAGGGCTCTTCCCGTCCAGCATCGATGGGGTCGCTCACCTTCGAATACAGGCGCGGAAAGAGCCCTGCTGTCAACGGGAGTTGGGCGAAAAGTCACCCCTGCGACGGGCCGGGGTGAGCATGCCCGGCGTGTCCTCGTCCAGCCAGAGTTGGCGGCCAAGGAGCACACCTGCTCTTTCGGACAGCAGGTGAAGGTGTCCCGGAGCGCGATCGACCGGTGGGCCAGGCACCACAGCAGCAGTGGGTTCGCCGCGCTGGTCCCCGAGCCGCGCAAAGCAGTGCCCCGGACCCCGGCGGAGGTCTTGGACCGGGCGGCGGCGCTGAAGAAGGAGAACTCGGCCGGACGGCCGCGCAGATCCAGCGGATCCTGCGGACCACGCAGGGGTGGTCGCCGACCGACCAGACGCTGCAGCGGCACTTCGCCGATGCCGGCCTGACGGGCGATGGCGGCGACAAGAGCGTGTTCGGCCGGTTCGAGGCCGCCCGCGGCAACGAGCCGTGGACCGGGGACGCCCTCCACGGACCGAAGATCGGCGGCCGCAAGACGTACTTGTTCGCGTTCATCGACGATCACAGCCGAGCGATCGTCGGGCAACGGTTCGGGTTCGCCGAGGACACCGTCCTCCTGGCCGCCGCCCTGGGGCCGGCCCTGTCTGCCCGCGGAGTCCCGGAGTCGATCTATGTCGACAAAGGGTCGGCGTTCGTGGACAGCCGGCCGCTGAGGGCCGGGGCGTCCCTGGCCGTCCGGCTCACCCACTCCAAGCCCGGACGGCCTCAGGGCAGAGGGAAAATCGAACGGTTCTTCCGCACCGTCCGTGATCAGTTCCTGGTCGAGCTCGGCGCCGGCATGACCGACGTCCGGCCCGCGCAGTGCCCGAGGACACTGCGCGGGGGTGAGTCCGCTCATACGGTGTTGAGGTACCAGCGCTGGTTCCTCTGCGGGTAGCCGAGGCACTCCCACTGGTGGACGTTGGCCTTGTTCTGGGTCGAAACACCCTCGACGTCAAGGCACTTGCCGCTGTACTCCGAGACGAGGTTGAACGTGTTGTGGTTCTCCTGCCAGGCCTGGCCGCTGATGCGCCACCGCTGGTTGGCGCCGCCGTGGCAGTTCCACTGAACGACGTTGCCCCCGTTCTCGGTCGAGAATCCTGCGACGTCCATGCACTTGAAGCTGTGGCCTGCCTTGAGGTAGTACGAACCGCCCCCCGCGTCCTCCAGGTACCACAGTTGGTTGGTGGCCTTGTAATTGCCGCAAGTCCACTGCGCGACGTTGTCCCCGTCGCTCCCCGGGTTCCACGGATCGCCGTTGACGTCCGCGCACTTGCCGCTGTGCAGGGCCACGATCTGGAACGGGCCGGCCGCAGACTTCAGCCCGGTCTTCCCCTGGGTGCCCTTCGCATCGGCACCGTCCGGCACCACCGGTAACGCGGAGGCAACCGCCCCCGTCGTCGGGGCTGCCTGGGCCACTGGTGGCAGCGCCATGGCCAGCCCTCCGAAGAGCACCGCCGCCAGCGCGACCGTCCGATTGCTCCGTGCGGACATGGTTTCTCCCTGTCATCGTTGCCGATCGTCTAGAGACACCATCGTCATCCCACTCCGGCGGCCCGGAACATCCCAGAAATCTGGGATCCGTGCGGCTCACAGCTCCCTGCAGCCCGCGGCGGTTCCCCTCTGCCGCATGCCACGGGCGTCGCCACGACCGCCTTCCCGGGGAGCGGCAGCCGCTGCCAGCCCGCAACGGACATGGCCCCGCCTGGCCGTTTATCGATCGTCCAGCGCCCCGGGCGACGATCTGCACCTTCCCCTGACAGCAGGGGACGCAGAGGAGGCGACTTCATGCGCGATGTCGGCCGGGCGTTGCGGAGCCCGTCGGGCCCCGCCTTACAAGCGGCGCAGAAGCGAGCAGTACGGGCCGGGCAGCAGGCCGCCACCCCTGTGACGCTTTTCGAAGAAGCGGTGCCCGAGGTGGCCGTCGCCATGCCGTTCGACCTCTGGGCCGGGGTACTCCTCGACCCGGTCACACTTCTCAACACAGGTGGCTGCTTCAGGCACGGCGTCAGTGCCCAGTGGATGCCCCGGATGCTCGACATCGAGTACCGCGAGGGGGACGCCAATCAGATGCCCGCGCTCGCCAAACAGTCCATGCCGGTGGGCAGCCTGGCGTCCAGCCTGGACGGCCGCCTCGAGCGCAGCGTCCGCTATCGCGACATTTACCGGCCGCTCGGTCTGGGCGACGAGATGAGGGTCGTACTGCGGGACGCCGGCCGGGTCTGGGGTGCGCTGGTGCTGGCACGAGCCGCGGACCGTCCGCCATTCTCGGATGCGGAGCTGGCGTTCGCGGCGGGCCTGTCCGCGCCACTCGGTCGGGCCCTGCGGCGCTCCCTGGTGGCGCCGACACGGGCGATGCGTTCCGGAACCTCAGGCATCGCCCTCCTGGCCGCCGACTACTCGGTCATCTCGACATCCTCCACGGCCGCAGCGTGGTTCGCCGAGTTGGCCGAGGAACCCGCTCGCGGCGGGGGTTTGCCAGCCTCCGCCTACAGCGTGGCCGCCGCCGCGCGGCGCAGCGAATCGGGCGGCAGCCGCGCCTGCGTGCGCACCCGTACGGGCGGGTGGGCCGCCCTCGAAGGCTGGCGGCTCGAAGCGCACGAAGAGCCCCGCGTGGCCCTGTCCATCGGGCCCGCGGCCCCGTCGGACCAGGTCGAGGCACTGATCAAGGCATACGCCCTGACGCCTCGGGAATGCGCGGTGCTCACCCAGGTCCTGCGCGGTGCCTCCACCAAGGAGATCTCCCACCGGTTGAGGCTCTCCGAGTACACCGTCCAGGACCACCTGAAGGCAATTTTCGACAAGACAGGCGTGCGCTCCCGCAGAGAGCTCATGGGCCACGTGTTCTTCCGCCACTATCTGCCGGACATCGGCCTCCCCAACGGCCCGCACGCCCCTGTGGCCTGATCCGGCGCCGGGCGGCAGATACGGCAGGAGCGCCGGTGGCCGGCCCATTGCCTGACGCGTTCAGGGGTGGTGACGGTCATCGGAGGAGTCCAGGTAGGACACGGTCCAGTGGACAGGCCGTCAGCTCGGTCGCGACGGAGCGTGGGATTGACGCCGAGGCGACGAACGCGTGTCCGCGCAGTCTGCGCGCACGTACGATCCCCTAACGTGGAGGAGGCGATGGTGATGGTCGAACGGACCGACTGGACCCCGCTGTCCCAGCAGGACATGTCCGCGATCGTCGATCTCGCCAAGAGGTGCCTCGGATCCGATGGCGGCCTCCAGGCGACCACAAGCCCGTCCTTCCTGGCGCGCCGATACACTGGTACCGGCGTGAGGGCCGTCGGCGCCTTCGCCGACGGCCGTCTTCTCGCCTGCGGAGCGGTGGGTACCTCGCCGGATGCCTGCGTGGTGACGGGGCTCGTCGATCCCGCCCACCGCGGCCGCGGCCTCGGGGCCCGACTCCTCGACCACCTCCTCGACCTGGCGGCCGACAGCGGCTTGGGGCGCCTGCAATTGGAGACCGAGTCGTTGACCCCGCAGGCCTCCGCGCTCTTCCGTTCGCGAGGCTTCCGGCAGACATTCGCCGAAGACATCCACCGCCGCGACCTAACGACTCCGCTTCCGTCATGCCCCCTTCCATCAGCCGTTCATGCAGAAGAATGGACTCACGCCACGCAGGGCGCCTTCTACGAGGCCTACCGCGCATCCTTCGCGGACCGCCCCGGACTCCCCGACTGGACACAAGACCAGTGGGTCGACTGGTCGGTCGACGACGCCTTCCTTCCCCTACGCGGCTGCACTCATCGGGTTACGAGACCAGTCACGAAGGCGGCGAGCACGCATGCGGGGTGCAAGCTGGTGATGTTGAAGACGGCCAGTGCGGTCGGCGGCGTGGGGTTTTGGATGAGGCGCCGCGCGGGGATGAGGAGTGTCAGCCCTGCGGTGAGCACGGTTCCGACGAGGCCGATGGGGCCGAAGGACGTCCAGCTGGTCACAGCCAGGGAGATGCTGGCGACAGCGGTGATGGTGAGGAAGACACACGCGGTCTGGGCGCTGCGCAGTGGGCCGAAGGCAACGGGGACGGTCCTGATGCCCATGCGGGCGTCCTCGACGACGTCCGCGAGGTCGTTGGGGATGTTGCGCCCGCCGATCTCCCACGCGGCCATCCACAGTGCGAACAGCCCTAGCGGAACAAGGTCGACGACGGGGGTGGACACGAACCATCCAGCCGATGTTCCCACCGCGACCATGACGCCGCTGACCAGCGTCTTGGCTGCGGTGACGGTGGCGAGCTTGCAGTAGAGCACCTGCAGCAGGGCCGCGGTGACGAACAGTGCTGCGGCGATGAGGCTCAGCAGCATCCCCAGGACGAGAGCGAAGGTGCTGAGCCCGAGTACCCAGGCCAGGGCGTGACGGTGACGCAGTCGTCCCCGAGCCAGTGGGTGGAGTCCGCCGATGCTGTCGATGTCCCGTACGCCGTCTTGGTGGTCCGGTTCGCGGGCGCGGTCCAGGGGTGCGTCGAACAGGTCGTTGGCGGCGAACACGGCGAAGAAGCCGGTGAGGGCGAACGCGGTCACCATGGCGAGTCGAAGTGGCGGGGGCCGGTCTGTGGCGAGCAGCACTGCGACGAGCGGCTGAGCGACGCTCAGCGTGGCCTGGGTACCACGGGAGAGCGCATACAGGGCCTTGACCTGCGGGATTACGAGGGACATACGGAAGTTCCTCGGGGGGTCGGGAAGTGCGGGAGGCGGGGAAGGAGGCCTGCCAGTGCGTCGCCTGAGCCGACGTATTGATGGGCGAAGGCCGTGGCCTTGGGATTCGGCTCCGTCAGTCCGCGCAGGTACGCAGACCGCCAGGCCAGTTCCGGGGCGGCGGAGTGCGACTCAGGCAGGTGTAGCAGGCACAGCAGGTGGTCGGAGAACTCCTGGGCGTGCCGGGCCTGCTTGAGGCGTCGCGTGGAGTAGGCGGCCAGACCGTCCGGATCACCGTCGTGGTAGCGGCGGATGAGGGAGAACGCGAGGTCGGCGGCGTCACCGATGGCGAGGTTCATACCCTTCGCGCCCGCGGGGGTGAGGACGTGCGCCGCGTCACCGGCGAGGAACAGGCGGCCGTGCCGGAACTGCTGGCTGAGCGTGCTGCGTATGCGCAGTGCACCGGCGTCGGAGACGTGGAGGACGCGGGGGAGGTGAGCCTTCGGGCTGTCCAGTCGGGCGAACAACTCGGCGCGTACCCGGGCAGTTGGCCAGTTGTCCGGAGTCTCACCGGCGGGGACCTGGAGGTAGAGGCGGGCGAGATTCTGGGTGCGCGGCATCATGCCGGCGAAACCGCGCGGGTGTACCCCGTAGACCACACGCTCCACGGGACGGTCGACTTCGGCCAGCAGGGTGAGCCAGTCGTAGGGGCAGCTACGGGTGATTTCCCTGCGGCTGTGGGCGGGGACGGTGGTACGTGTGATGCCCTGATGCCCATCGCACCCGACGACGTAGTCGCAGTCGATCGTGGCTGCTGGGCACGTCACGCGCGCCGTGGCTCCCCGTAGCGAAATGTCGGTCACCGGCTGGCCGAAGAACGGGGGTTGGCTCGTCTGTGCCAGCGATGCGATCAGATCGCGAGCCAAGAACTGCTGCGGATAGACCCAGTGGTGCGCGCCGCCGGTGAGCGCGCAATAGTCCAGGCGCAGTCGGCGTCCTTGGCACAGGAAGTCGCAGCTGCCGTGCCGGGCGCCGTCCGCGATGAGCCGGTCGGCCAGGCCGTGGCTGTCGAGATAGGCCACCGTACGGTGCTCCAGCAGTCCGGCGCGCGCACGCCGTTCGACGGCATCCTGGCTGCACCGTTCCACCACATGAGTGTCGATGCCGGCCCGGCGCAGCACGTTGCTCAGAACCAGCCCGGCGGGACCGGCACCGATGACCGCGACCTGGGTGCGCAGCCGTCGGCGGGCTGACATCACAGGTTCCGTCCACGAGCCGGCGCCGGGTGAGCGGCAGTGGCGGGAAAGCGCGTGGGGTCGAACACCTCGCGGATGGCAGCGAGTGGCCCTTCATTGTCCGACAGCAGGTAGATTCTGAAAGCGGCTGACTGTGTGGGGTTGGGCGGCCAGCCGGTGCGGCCGACGTACCGCACTGCCCGGTGGAGGGTCGTCCCCCGGACGGACCGCAGGGCCGCCCCCAGGGGCGCGGCCAGGTCGTTCAGGCAACGCTGGACGTCGCAATCCAGGTCCGTGCGTGCCACGACATGGTTGACCGACAACAGCTGTCCTTTCGGGTCCGTCAGCCTGGAGTGGCGTACGAGCAGGACGCAGCTGTCGTCGGCACCCAGCAAGGTGGCGGCGACGGGTGAGGCTTGGGAAGCCGGAACCTGTTGGATGCGGACGTCGCTGAGATGCACAGGAGTCCCATTGAGGGTTTCCAGCAAGGTGACGGTCAGGCCTTTGCTGCTCAGGAGTTTGCGGGTGACCGGGGATGCGAACCCGCGCAGGCAGTGGTCAGGCTCTGCACCGGCGCCCACGGCGAAGTAGTCGCTCCGGGCACCCTCGGACCGGGCTTTGTCGCGGGTTTCGGCGTCGGTGGTCACGCATGGTGTGAACAACACCTCGCTTGTCCTTTCTCGGCGGATAAGAGGCAGAGCAGCCGGCCGTCCCGGCGCCGACAGGCCGTCGTGCGGTGGTGGCCACATGGTTGTCCGGCCATGGGCACAGGTCCGCGCATACTCCGGCGCGCCCCATGGCGTACCAAGGATGGACCGTGGCGCTGTGCCGAGTTGGCGGATGCGCCCTCGTGTGCCTGGGGCCGTCTGTCGGTGAGACGACGTGACGGATTGGTCAGCACCGCAGCGACGGGTCGCGGGCGACCGTGTCGGCGAGCGCGGTGTCGTCGGTGTGTGCAAGGCCGTCGGCGAGTGCGTGCACGGCCTTTCCCCATGCGTCGTTCAGGGTGTCCAGGTCGGGCAGGGCCTTGTCCGAGACGAAGTGCGCGGTTGCCTGGTCCTGATAGCGCAGCAGCACGACGGAAAGGGGGCAGCCCGCAGGCAGGACCGTCACCGGGTCCACCGCATGTACCGGGGCACCGCGAAAGCTCATCGGGTGGCGGAGGGCCATGTACGAGGTCATGACGTTGGGGCGCTTCGCGCTGGTGAACCAGCGGGTGGCGGGTTTCACGGCGAAACGGGGGGCGTGTCGGGTGATCTGGTACATCGCAGCGCGATGGGTGGGACTCCTCAGCACCCCAGTGGCCTCGGAGACCAGGCGGAGATGTTCCGGCGTGGCGGTGTCGGAGCAGGGCAGCTGGATGTTCGCCAGTCCGATGCGGTTGCCAGGGTGATCGATCTCGTCGGGTCGGCGCACGTTCACCGCCGCGGCGATCTGAACGTGTCCGGCGCTCTGCCCTGGCACATGCTCGTTGATCCAGCGGGACAGGGTGAGTGCGAGTGCTGCCAGGAACACATCGTTGGACGTGCCGCCGTGGGGACGCGCGGTCAGGCGGAGCAAGTCCGCCGGCACCGTGGTGCGTTTGCTGACCCGCTCGTCGGAGTAGGTGAGGCTCTCGTGCCTCCACGGTCCGGACTGTGCGAATGCACGGACCTCGCGCGCGAGGGTGGCAGCCACAAGGAGCCGGGAAGGCTTCGGAGCCTTGGACAGCCCGGGAGCGAGAGCGGCGGACTGAGCCGGGGAAATTTGGGAGGGCCCGAAGAGTACTTCGGCTGCGCGAATGACGGCTGCCCCGTCCATGAGCCCGTGATTGACGCGGTACATGATCGCGTACCTGCCCGGGGCATGGCCGGTCAGAAGGGTGAGGTCCCACTGGGGTCTTTCAGCAGAGAACGGCTTGTGCTGCAGCTCGTGTACGAGACCGTCCTCCAGCGTACGTCCGGGCGGCAGGCAACGGCTGCGGACGTGGTGCTCCAGGTCAAGGGGAACTGCGGCCCATCGGGCTTGGTCGCCCCGGCCTGCGATCGTCATGCCCCAGGCGGGGACGGATTTGATGCGCGCAGCCACATGCGTACGCAGCTCGTCGACGTGCGGTGGGTCACCGATGAGGTGGAGTACGGCTCCGATCTGCGCGCTGCTGTCGGCATGCAGCTTGGCGTCCATCAAACTGAGATGCATGTGCTGTGACTCCTGAGGGGTGGTGTGGGCAGACAAGCGGGCGGGAGATTCGCCTTCTGTCGGCTCCGTGCTCATCGATCCGAAGCACCGCTTCGGTGTCAGGGCGTGGCGTGAGTGAAGTGCGCTGTGCCACGACGATCGTCCGGTGGTCCGCAGAGGCTGCCGTCTCCGGGACTCCGCCGTGCGGAAGTACGCCTGTCCCGTACGGTCGCGGTCAGCGGGGGATCGGGCTGGAGGAGCAGCCCGGTGTACAGGCCACGAGGCGCTTCGAGGACATCGAGCCGAAACCGCTGGGCGAGCGTAGCCAGCAGCAAGACCGCCATGGTCTGGGCGAAATGGGCCCCCAGACAGGCTCGTGCACCGCTGCCGAAGGGGAGCCAGGCACGGTCGCCGAGGGGATCGTGGCGGTGGGGATGCCAGCGCTCGGGGCGGAACTCGGCAGGGTCGGAAAACCACCGCGGGTCGCGCTGTGTGATCCACGGACTGTGAAGCACCGTTGTTCCGGCAGGGATCGCTGCGTTTCCCAGGACAGCGCCGTCCTGGGCCACTGCGAGACTCAGCCACAGCGGCGGATAGAGCCGGAGGGCCTCTCGGAGGATCTGCCGGGTGACGATCAGGTCCTGGTAGTCGTCGACGGACGGGGCGCGCCCGGCCAACACCTGGACCAGTTCGGCTTCCAGCAGCTCAACGGCGTGCGGATGGCCCGACAGCAGGTGCCAGCACCATGTCAGCGCGGTAGCGACCGTCGCCTGCCCGGTGACCAGGAGCGTGACGGCCTCGTCGCGGACCTCCTGCGCAGACAGCGGACGGCCGCAATGGTCGCGAGCCTCCAACAAACGGCAGAGCAGATCCTCCCGTTGGTGAGTGCCGCCCGCTGCCTGCCGATTTCGGATCAGACGCCCTACCTCGGCGTCGATGACGGATACGGCCCGACGCAGGCCGATGCGGCCGGGTGCGGGCACCCATCCCGGCAGGAACTGGCCGAGGCTGCGGATCTCCGCACCCACGATCCTCTCTGCCGTCGCCAGGGCTTCGTCGAGTCCGCCCATGGCCCCGCGGATGTCGTCGCCGAACAGCGTGCGCAGGAGGACACGGCGCGTCAGCAGGACCATGTGCGCGTACACATCGATTCGCATGCCGTCGCGCCAGGTGTCCGCCAGGGCCTGCGCGCAGTCGACCATGACCGGAGCGTTGGCACGTGTCCTTCGTGGACGTACGACGGGTTGCACCAGCGCACGCTTGCGGCGCCATTCGGCACCCGTGCTGAGCAGCACGCTCTGCCCGGCCGCTCGCCGGAACGCCCAGCCCGGCTGTTGGATGCCGAAGGTGCGTTCCTTGGCGGCGAGCAGTTCAGCGATATGAGCGGGATGGAAGATGAACAGGCACCGCTTCTGCGCCAGGGAGACGGTCACCGAGTCGCCCGCATTGTCACTCAGCCCGGTCATGAACCCCAGCGGATCGCGCCGAAACGAGGGCAGGCAGTTCAGCACCGGTAGCCCGGCCGGGCCGGCAACAGCTCTGAGAGGAGGGGCGGTCAAAAGAGCTCCTGAACGGCTTGTCGGATTATTTCGCCGCCCTTTGCTTTCAGGGGAGTTGAACGCGAACGACGGTCCGTAAAAGCGGGCGCATCTGTGTTACCACTGCGGCTCTGTCCTGGCGAGCACGACCCTCCGCGTGGATTGCTTTTAGCTGCTTCCGCTCCGCCTTTACTCGCCGAACACGGAGAGCTTCGAGGTGATCATGGCTTACAGATTATCGTTAAACGCGATTCATTCACGACAGGCTTCGACATGGCTGGCACCCTGGCGCACCCCGTGGGGGTCATCCGCCGTGTCCAGGGGGCAGAATGCCGACAAATCGTCTAGAAAGTGAACGGAAAGAACCCGAACCAGTAAAGGAGAGACAGCATGGTGCAGCTGCCCACCGTCGAGGGCTCCGTCGAGATCAATGCACCTGTGGAACACGTGTACGCAATTTACATGGATCTCGATAATGTGCCGAAACTCGTCGACGACGTCGAGGAGGTGGAACGACTGTCGGACGAGCGGAGCATGTGGACCTTCCGGCATCCGAACCTGCCGAGGGGCACCGCGAAGGTGGAAGTGACTCTCGTGGCCACGAGCCCCAACAAGCGTGCGGAGTGGCGGGCCGTTGAGAAGCCGCTCGTGTGCAGGGCGGTCACCGTCTTCCATTCCCTGGACGGCAACCGCACGCGCATCGATCATCGGACCGAGTACACCGTGGACTTGGGTCTGGGGACTTCACGTCTCGGTGTGGGGGTCACCAACTGGGCAGGGAGCGCCCTTGAGGCGCACCTGCTTGATGCGGTGAAACTGTTCGAGCACATGACCCAAGAAACTCTCCGGAAGGGCAAGGAGTTGGCGGAGTCCACCGCGGGCTGAGCCTTTCCGTTCGCCGAGGTTGGTGGTGGCGGCCATAGTGGGCATCCGTACGGTGTGGCTGCAGCTCACGAGTTGCAGCCACACCGCGACGGCTGTGGTGGAGAGGCTAGCCCGCGGCAGCTCCCGTCAGCTCCCTGCTCCTCTGGAGGGGCTCGTCAGCGGTCGCCTCCGCCCACTTCGCCATGGCTCGCAGGGCCTCATCAGTAACCCTCTTCGCGAGCAGAATGAACTGCTGGCTAACACAGAGGAACACCCCGAAGTCGTGCTCGCTGCGGTGTACGACGCGCGTGCGGTTGCCGTCCAGGGCATGGAACTCCGTGACGGCCTTGCACGGGAACGCGTCCCGTTCAATCTTCCACTCCACACGCTGATTGCGCCGAGCGGACACCAGAACGACTTCCACCCGCACGGGCTCTGGAACGCGATTCCAGGTCCACACGGTCAGTGTGTCCGAGATTCGCTCCACCTTCCTGAGAGGCTCGATCAACCGCGGCAGCCCCTCAAGGTCCATGTAAAGCGCGTACACCTTGTCCACGGGTGCATCGATTTCAATGGAGCCTTCGACTGACATACTGTTTCTCCTTTGCTGGTCCGCCGCTCCCTCACTTCCTAGATGATTTTGCGGCATTCCTCCCCCTGGACACGGCAATTGGCTCCCACTGGGTGAGTCCCGAGTGGCCGCTACTACTCCAGTGCGGTTTCGTGATCCTTCCGGTCGGCTCGTTGAAGGTTCATCGCCGGTGGGTGCGGATCCTTTCCAGGGACGGTTGAGCTGGGGTTTCGCTGATCCGGGTGTGGGCGGGGTGGCGGTTTCTCTCCCGTGGCGGTAGAGGAGGTGGTGCTGGATGGGCTCGTTGTTCGGTGAGCTGGAGGAACGTCAGGCGGCGGTGCAGTTGCGGGTGGAGGAACTCGAGCGGGAGATCGCCGGGTTGACCGTTCGGCTGGAGGTTGAGCGGGGCCGGCTGGATCGGCTGACGGTGACGCGGGAGACGCTGGAGGAACTCGCGGCCGAGGGAGTGGCGCTCGAAGCGGCCCGGCCGCCGGCGGAGACCGAGCCGGTGGGCGGGGGCCGGGTGATGGGGGTGCAGACCGTGACCGCCTGGCGGGAGGGGATGACCAGCGTGGACCTCCCGCCGGTCTACCGCGACATCGTGGACGTGATCGACGACGCGCCGGGAGCGGTGCAGGCGAAGCAGATCGTGCCCAGGATCGGACTGCCCGCCCAGACCTCGAAGATCGAGGCGACACGGTCGAAGCTGAAGCGGCTGGTCGAGCGGGGCTGGCTGGCCGAACAGACGCCGGGACAGTTCACCATCTCAGCCCACCGGGCGGCGGCCGGCTCGGTGAGGTAGGCCAACTCCCGGTGTTCAAGGGGCTCTTCTCCCTACATTCGTAGGTGCGAACCGAAACGAACATCAGGAAGAAGAGCCCGGATGGAACGCTACGGCACCAGCGATGGCCCCGACCCGTTTGCCTGCTCGATGGAGGCGGTGAAGTCGCTGGCAGCACGGCTGTCGGCGCGTGAGACCGCCGAGCTGGACCACGCCGCGGTGGAGCATCTCCTCGCCGGAGAGCACCCGGCGGGCGTGGGCGATGATCTCGTCGTCGCTGGTCTCGAAGACGAACTCCTTCCCCTGCCTGGGCGGGCAGTGGAAGGCGAAGTACGCGGTGGCCATGAGTGGTTCTCCCTGCGTCGGCAACGGTGCTGACAGTGCGGCCAGTCGACCACGAAGCACGCCCGTGCCGGCTGGTCCACACCGGTGATCACTCCATCGGGTGAGCCCGTCCACAGCCGGGATTCACCCCGCTGCCCGGCCTTGGGCGCCGGCCGTCCCGGCCCGGGTCCGCCTGGTGTCCATGTGAGTGCCGGCTGGTCCGGGCTACGCCTGGAACTCGGCGCTCTTCACGCCGTGGAACGTGGCGTTCGCCGGCCGGTTCTTCTCCAGCTCGTCGGCCGGCTGCGTCCACCCCTCGCCGCGCCGCACCACGCCGAGGAACTTCCCGAGTGCCGCCTTGTCGTCCCACAGCTCCTGCGCTGCGCTGATGATCAGCGACTTGAGCCGCTCGTTCTCGCTCACTGCGTTCCCTCCCGGTCGTCGGACACGCACAGGCCTATCCGCCGCCGATCGCAGCCGAACTCGGTGTCCGGCGGAACTGCGCGCGGGCACGCAGTGGCTTCACGCACCGCCCCGACCAAGCGAAAACCCAAGGCCACGGCTTAAAACAGCGGCATTGGGACTAGACGGCCGCCCCCCGGGTCAGACGCCTCCGGGGTCAGCCGCCTCCCGAGGGCCCGTCCTGCGGATCGGGACCGCCGGATACCGTGGCGCCATGAGCACCGGCGCGCGCTACGTCACCGACCTGATCGACGCCTGCGAGCGGTACGCGGACCGCCCCGCCTTCGGGTCGGGGTCCTGGGTCCTGACCTACTCCGAGGTGCTGGACCGGACGTACCGGCTGGCGGGTGCCCTGGCCGGCCTGGGGATCCGGCGCGGCTCCGGGCTGGCCTGCGTAACGGCGGGCAACCCGCCCGAGAGCCTGCTCGTACGGCTGGCCGCGCACGTGCTGGGGGCCCGGCTGACCCACGTGTGCGTCGGCCCCACGACCCACGGACTCGACCACCTGCTACGGGACTGTGCGCCCGCCCTGGTGGTCCACGACACCCCGGTCCCGCCGGGCCCAGGGGCCCGCATCGGCCTGCCCGCACTGCTGGAGTCGGCCTCCGCCCGCGAGCCCCTGCCCGTCGAGGTGGCGGCGCGCGACGAGGACGTGGCCCGGGTGACCTACACGGGCGGTACGACGGGCCGGCCGAAGGGGGTGGCCTCCACCTTCGCCGCGATGGCGGCCCGTACGGCCACCCGCACGGACGCCCCGGGCTCCGCCCCGCTCACCTTCGTGTCGACCGACTCGCTCTCCCAGCGCTCCGGCGGCCGGTGCCTGGAGCAGCTGCGCATCGGCGGCCGCTCGGAGATCCTGCACCCCTTCGGCACCCGGGAGTTCGCCGAGGCCTGCCGGCGGCTCGGGCCCGCGGCCACGTACCTGACGCCCTCGATGCTGTACCGGCTGCTCGACGACCCGGAGACCGCCGACGGCGTACCCGGCCTGGTGCGGGTCTCCTACGGCGACTCCCCCGTCCACCCGGAACGGCTGCGGCGGGCCCTGACCCGGTGGGGTCCGGGGGTGCGCTGGACCCAGGGCTACGGGATGAACGAGGCCGGGGTGCTCAGCCGGCTCTCCCCGGCCGACCACGACGCGGCGGCCACCGACCGCCCCCACCTGCTCGGCTCCGTAGGCCGCCCGGCGCCCGGGGTGGAGGTCGAGGTGCGGGGCCCCGCACCGGGGGCCACCGGGGAGGTGTGGGTGCGCTCCCCGATGGTGATGGCCGGCTACCGCAACCAGCCCGCCCTGACCGCCGAGGTCCTACACGACGGCTGGCTGCGCACGGGTGACGTCGGGCATTTCGACGCCGACGGGTACCTGTACCTCGACGACCGGGTCAAGGACGTGGTCATGGTGCACGGGGCGAACATCTACTGCGGCCCGATCGAGACGGCCCTGACCCGGCACCCCGCCGTGGCCCGGGCGGCCGTCGTCGGGCGGACGGACCCGCTCACCGGGGAGGCCGTGTGCGCCTTCCTCGTCGCCGCGCCCGGGCACGCCCCGACGGAGGAGGCGGCGGCCGAGGCGTGCGCACTGGTCGCAGCGGAGCTGGCGCCGGGGCAGCGGCCGGCGGCGGTGTTCTGGCTGCCGGCGCTCCCGCTGACGGACCGCGGCAAGCCGGACAAGCGGCGCCTGCGGGAGCTGGCGGCGGCTTCGCAGGAGTAGCCCCGGATCAGCGGAAGACCGACGGCGGGGGCGCCGGCGAGGCCACCGCCGAGGCGTCCGAGACCGGGACTGCTCCGCCCGCGAAGTCGATGAGGGCGCGGCCGTGTTCGACCCGGCCGGGGTGCGGGTCGCTCGCCACCCGGCGGGTGAACTCCGCGACCGGGAGCTCCCGGTCGGCGGCCACCAGCACGGCCTTGCCGAAACGCTTCCCCCGCCACACCACGGGGTCGGCGGCCAGCGCCAGTTCCGCGAACCGGGACGCGGCCGTAGCGATCTGGCTCCGCAGGTGGGAGAGCGGCGGACCGTCCGCGAGGCACTGTCACGTTGTCCGGGCGTCTGGGATGATCTTCGGGTTGTCGGTGTCCGGGAGGGGTGGGGGTTCGTGTCGTCTGCGTCGCCGTCGTACA
>NZ_JBICYR010000019.1:0-176577 GCF_043201175.1 Streptomyces sp. NPDC048337 | reverse complement strand
GCCACCCCCGAGATCCCCGCCCCCACCCGCTCCCAGGCCGGCTGGCGCCGCCTGGAACGCACCCCGGGCTTCCGCGCCCCCCACAGCTGGCAGGGCTGATTCCAGAGCCCCAGAAGGCCCCGCACCCGCTCCAGGGTGCGGGGCCTTCCGCGTACGCGCAGGAGAGTCCCCGCGGCGGACCACGGCGCACGCGAAGGCCCCCGTGTCGCGGGACACGGGGGCCTTTCGTACGCGGCTGGAGCCGCCGGCAGGAGCCGGACTACCGCAGGCGCGCCATGAGGGCGTGCTCGACGAGCGTGATGAGCGCGCTCTTGGCGTCCGCCCGGTGGCGGGCGTCGGTGGTGATGATGGGGGCGTCCGGGCCGATCTGCAGGGCCTCGCGGACTTCCTCCGGGGTGTAGGGCTGGTGCCCGTCGAAGCCGTTGAGGGCGATGACGAACGGCAGCCCGCTGTTCTCGAAGTAGTCGACGGCCGGGAAGCAGTCGGCGAGGCGGCGCGTGTCCACGAGGACGACGGCGCCGATCGCGCCGCGGACGAGGTCGTCCCACATGAACCAGAAGCGGTCCTGTCCCGGGGTACCGAAGAGGTACAGGATCAGGTCCTGGTCCAGGGTGATGCGGCCGAAGTCCATGGCGACCGTGGTGGTCGTCTTGTCACCGGTGTGGGTGAGGTCGTCGATGCCCGCGGAGGCGCTGGTCATGACGGCTTCGGTGCGCAGGGGGTTGATCTCGGAGACCGCGCCGACGAACGTGGTCTTGCCCACGCCGAAGCCGCCCGCCACCACGATCTTCGCGGAGGTGGTGGAACGAGCGGTTCCGCCGTTAGAGCTTGCGAAGTCCACTGAGCACCCTTTCGAGCAGTGTCACGTCTGGCTGGCCGCCGGCGGACTCGTCGCCGCCGGGCTGGTGAATGGCGACAAGGCCCGCCTCAGCCAGGTCGGCGACGAGGATGCGGGCCACACCAAGAGGAATGGAGAGAAGTGCCGAGATCTCCGCGACGGATTTGATCTCCTGGCACAGGCGGCAGATGCGCTGGTGCTCGGGCAACTGCCCTTGCAGCCGCGTGGGATCGGCCGTGGTACTGACCAGCGCCTCGATGGCGAGCTGGTAGCGCGGCCGGGTACGGCCGCCGGTCATCGCGTACGGGCGCACCAGCGGGTTGTGGGCCTTCGGAGCCGGCTGCCGCATGGCGCGCGGAGGCTGCTGCTGAGGCATCTGGGGCTGCTGAGGCGGCTGGGGCTGTCCGTACGGCTGCTGCTGGTACGGGTTGTGCTCCGGCACGGGCCGGCTGGGAGCGGAAGGGAAGTTGAAGCGGTTCTGGTCGTGCCCACCCTGCGGCTGCTGCGCGCCGCCATAAGGATGTCCTCCGGGTGTTGTCACGTTTCCTCCTCCGACTCCAAGAACGCAGTACTCCCTGTGGAACCGCGCCACCGCACCCTATGGTGCGATGACGCGAAACGCACTGCCTGTCTGCTAGTTGAGAAGACTGCCCTGCAGCTCGGCGCGCAGGTCCGGGGTGAGGACACTGCCCGCGCGATCCACCAGAAGAGCCATCTCGTAGCCCACGAGGCCGATGTCGCACTCGGGGTGCGCGAGCACCGCGAGCGAAGATCCGTCCGAGACGGACATGAGGAAAAGGAACCCTCGGTCCATCTCGACCACCGTCTGGTTGACGGCGCCGCCCTCGAAGATGCGGGAGGCTCCGGCGGTCAGCGAGGTCAGACCGGAGGCCACGGCCGCCAGCTGATCGGCGCGGTCACGCGGGAATCCGTCGGACATCGCCAGAAGAAGGCCGTCGGCGGAGACCACCACCGTGTGGGACACCCCGGGGGTGTTGTCCACGAAGTTGGTGATCAACCAGTTCAGGTTCTGTGCCGCCTGGCTCATCGGGCTCACACTAACGCTCCTGGTCATAGCTGTTACTTGACTGCTCGGAACCCGCGCTGCGTCCCTGCTGGACACCGCGCCGCAGGTTGCTCAACCTGCCGCGGACGTCCTCCGGGGCGCGGGAGACCTGGGGGCCGCCCTGCGGGGTCGTCTCCGCAGCACCCTCGACCAGGTTGGCCTTGGGCACCCGCCGAGGGAGACCGGACGGGGTGACCCCGCCCGCCTTCGGCTCACGGAGTTTGGCCGCCTGCTGCCAGCGCTCGTCGTTGCCCGAACGCCAGCCGGTGTCGGCTTCCTTCTCCTCCGGGGCCCGCTCCGGGGCGGCGGCCTGCCGCTGACGCGGCGGGCGCTGCTCGAAGAGGGATCCGGGGGACTCCGCTTCCTGCTGTGCCGGCTGCCACTGCTGCTGGCTGCCGCGGCGCGGCAGGCCCGCTCCGGTCACCTCGTGACCGGTGTCGGCAGTGGCGCCCGGACGGTCGAAGCCTACGCGGTCCGGGGCCTGTTCGGGACCGGCAGGGGGTTCCGATTCGGTCCCGTAATCCTGCTGGTAGGCCGCCGGGTAGGGGTTCTGCTGGGGCCAGTCTGCCTGCTCCGACTGGGCTTCGTAGCCACCGTCGTAGGACTGGGCCTCCTGCTGCTGATCCTCGTACCCAGCTTCCGGATACGAGTAACCCTGCTGCGGGTACGCGTCGTAGCCCTGCTGAGCCTGCTGGGGCTCGTAGGAGGCGTCGTAGCCCTGCTCGGACTGCTGCTCGTAGCCCTGGTACGGCTGGTACCCGTGCTCAGGCTGAGGTTCCGCATACTGCTGGTCGGCCTGGGCCGCCTGGTCGTCGAACCGCTGCTCCTGGGCGTAGCCGACCTGGGCCTCGAGCGCGGCACGCCGCTCCTCGCGTACGAGGGACCGCCCCACCGGGTCGAGATCGCGCGGGTCGCCGCCCGGCTGGTCGTAGCGGGAGTCGTCGAAACCGAGCTCGGCGGCCGTGCGCAGGGGCGGGGCCAGCTGGGCCTTCTGCTCCGGGATGATCTGGGAGACGGTGAAGTCGTCGTCCGGAATGCCCTCGCCGCCGCCACCGTGGGTGATGGCGTCGGGGAGCATGACCAGCGAGGTCGTGCCCGCCGCCTCGCCCGAGGGGCGCAGCTGGACGCGGATGCTGTGGCGGTCCGCCAGCCGGCCGACCACGAACAGACCCATGCGCTGCGAGATCGCGGCGTCCACGGTCGGCGGGTTGGCCAGCTTGTGGTTGATGTCCGCGAAGTCCTCGGCGGTGAGGCCGATGCCCTTGTCGTGGATCTCGACCATCACGCGGCCGTCGGGCAGACGCGTGGCGTTGACGCGGACCTTGGTCTGCGGGGAGGAGAACGTGGTGGCGTTCTCCAGCAGCTCGGCGAGCAGGTGCACGAGGTCGGTCACGGCCTGGCCGTGGATCTCGGCGTCGGAGACGCCCGAGAGCTCGATGCGCTCGTACTGCTCCACCTCGGAGGAGGCGGCGCGCAGGACGTCGACGAGGGGGACCGGCTGGTCCCAGCGGCGGCCCGGGTTCTCACCCGCGAGGATGAGGAGGTTCTCGCCGTTGCGGCGCATACGGGTGGCCAGGTGGTCCAGGCGGAAGAGGTTCTCCAGCTGGTCCGGGTCCGCCTCGTTGTTCTCCAGGTCGGTGATGAGGGTCAGCTGGCCCTCGATCAGCGACTGGTTGCGCATCGAGAGGTTCGTGAAGATCGCGTTGACGTTCCCTCGCAGGAGCGCCTGCTCGGCGGCGAGCCGGACCGCTTCCCGGTGGACCTGGTCGAAGGCGCGGGCGACCTCGCCGATCTCGTCCTGGGAGTCGATCGGGATCGGGTGGACGCGGGTGTCCACCTTGCCCGGGTCGGTGCGCGAGAGCTGGTCGACGAGCATCGGCAGGCGCTGCTCGGCGATGTCGAAGGCGGCACGGCGCAGGCGGCGCATGGAGCGGCCCATCTGGCGGGCCATCAGGCCCGCGAAGATGAAGGCGGCGAGCAGGGCGACGACCACGATCGCGCCGTTGGTGATGGCGTCGGTGCGGGCGTCGTCGGAGACCGCGACGGCGTCCTTGACGGCCTTGTCGAGGAGGTCCTTCTCGATCTCGTCGTAGCCGTCGAACTTCGCGGTGGCGGCGGCCTGCCAGGCCATGGGCGTGGTGCCGGCGGCGGCCAGCTTGGTCTTGTCCTGGCCGCTGGCGATCGCCTCGGTCATGCCGGTCAGGACCGACTTGTTGGCCGCGACCGGCGGGGGCACGAACTTGACGCCCGCCTGCTCGGCCTTCTGCTTGGCCTCGGCGAGCTTGGCCGCGCCCTCGTCGGACTTCCGCTGCATCACCTGCTTGAGGTGGTTCACGTCGTCCTCGGTACCCGCCGCGACGTACTCGCCGATGGCGATTTCCTCGAGGTAGGCGTAGGAGGAGAAGGCGACGAGCTGTGCCTTGCGGATGTTCTCGTCCGTGCTCGGGCGGACCAGCAGATGGGTGCCGACGGAGCGCTGCAGCGAGTTCGCCGCCTTGGCCAGCTGGACCGCGTAGACCATGCGGCCGTACGAGGTCACGTTCCCGGTGCCGAGGCCCAGCTCGTTCGCGAACTGCATGAGGTAGTGCTGGACCAGCACGTACCCCTCTTCGGTCGGGATGGGGCCGGGCGCGGTGGGGAGGCTCTTCTTCGGGGTCTCGATCGCGGCCTGGTACGCGCTCTTGCGGACGTCCTGGAGCCTGGGCTCCTCCGCGCGGAAGAGCTCCAGACGCCGTTCCATGCCCTGGTTCTTCGGCAGGTCCTGGACGGCCTGGTCGAACTTCACCTTGGCCGCGTCGGTGTTCCCGCGGACCTTGGTGACGACCTCGCCGGCCTGCTGGCCGCTCAGCAGCGGCTCGGCGCTGAGGTCGCGCTCGTTGAGGAGCGCCTGGCTGTATTCGGAGGCCGCCTGGACGACCCTGGCTATCTTCTCGGCGTCCTTGGCCTCGTTCCAGGTGTCGATGGAGCCCTTCACCTGGTAGCCGCCCATGACCAGCCCGACGAGGGCCGGCACGAGCAGGATGGCGTTCAGACGCGTCGGCACGCGCCAGTTGCGGGGGGAGAACCTGCTGGAGCTCCCCCCGCTCGCGGGTGGTTCCACGGGCACGTCGACGGGCGACGCGGCCGCTCGCGGCGGCGGGGTGAAGTTGCCGCGCGCGGATTCAACCGCGGGGCTTGCGTTGCTTCGCCTCACTCGACCAACAACCTTCCGGCGGTGCTACTAGCTAGTTCGTTGAATTCCAGCACGATTGACGGCCGCGCTCCAAACAGTTGAAAGCGGCCATTCCCAGAGCCTTGTCCCCCACGTAAAACGGACATAAAGAGCGTCCTACGGCAAAAATGGGGGGAGTTGTGAGCGCAGCGGCATCAACCGAATGCGCCCTGTGGCGAACTGGCCGCAATTGTCTGTCGAAACGTTATGAACGAAGAGGGCGGGCCGTGTCCTATGACACAGCCCGCCCCCTCACGTTGTGAAGAACCAGTGGTACTTGAGTGGTGCCGCTTGAGCCGGGCGGGCGGTGTGGGTGTTACTTGAGGCGTGCCATGAGGGCGTGCTCGACGAGTGTGATGAGCGCGCTCTTGGCGTCCGCCCGGTGGCGGGCGTCGGTGGTGATGATGGGGGCGTCCGGGCCGATCTGCAGGGCCTCGCGGACTTCCTCCGGGGTGTAGGGCTGGTGTCCCTCGAAGCCGTTGAGGGCCACGACGAACGGCAGCCCGCTGTTCTCGAAGTAGTCCACCGCGGGGAAGCAGTCGGCCAGCCGGCGGGTGTCGACCAGCACGATCGCACCGATGGCGCCGCGGACGAGGTCGTCCCACATGAACCAGAAGCGGTCCTGACCGGGGGTACCGAAGAGGTACAGGATCAGGTCCTGGTCCAGGGTGATGCGGCCGAAGTCCATGGCGACCGTGGTGGTCGTCTTGTCACCGGTGTGGGTGAGGTCGTCGATACCGGCGGAGGCGCTGGTCATGACGGCTTCGGTGCGCAGTGGGTTGATCTCGGACACGGCTCCGACGAACGTGGTCTTGCCCACGCCGAAGCCGCCCGCGACCACGATCTTCGCGGAGGTGGTGGAGCGGGCCGCCCCGCCGTTAGAGCTTGCGAAGTCCACTGAGCACCCTTTCGAGCAGCGTGACGTCCGGCGTGCCGCCGGCCTCTCCATTGCCCGGCTGGTGGATGGCCACCATTCCGGCCTCCGCCAGGTCGGCGACGAGGATCCGGGCGACACCGAGCGGCATCGACAGCAGTGCGGAGACCTCCGCGACCGACTTGACCTCGCGGCACAGGGTGCAGATGCGCTGGTGCTCAGGGAGCAGGCCGGACAGGTGCATCGGATCGGCCGTGGTGCTGACCAGGGCCTCGATGGCGAGCTGGTAGCGGGGTCGGGTCCGGCCGCCGGTCATCGCGTACGGACGCACCAGCGGCTGGTCGCCTTCCGAGTACGAATCTCCGTACGCATCGGGGTAGGCGGGGGGCGGGGTCATTGATCCTCCGGGCTGGACAGCAGTGGTCAGCGTGCCGTCTGACAGGGCGGCCGGTGGGGGGACGGGATGACGGCCTGTCGGTGGTACTGGGTTCCGGGGCGGACCCCGGTCTCCCGGCCGGTAGTACCGTCCGGCCGGGAGAGGGAAAGTCAGATGAGCAGGCTTCCCTGGAGTTCCGCTCGCAGGTCCGGGGTGAGGACACTGCCGGCACGGTCCACGAGGAGGGCCATCTCGTAGCCCACGAGGCCGATGTCGCACTCGGGGTGCGCCAGTACGGCCAGCGAGGACCCGTCGGAGACGGACATGAGGAAGAGGAATCCCCGGTCCATCTCGACCACGGTCTGGTTGACGGCGCCGCCCTCGAAGATGCGGGAGGCTCCGGCGGTCAGCGAGGTCAGACCGGAGGCCACGGCCGCCAGCTGGTCCGCGCGGTCACGGGGGAAACCTTCGGACATCGCCAGAAGGAGTCCGTCGGCGGAGACCACCACCGTGTGGGACACCCCGGGGGTGTTGTCCACGAAGTTGGTGATCAACCAGTTCAGGTTCTGTGCCGCCTGGCTCATCGAACTCAACTATCGCTCCTGCTGGTAAGTGGGGTCGATGTGGTAACTGCCGGTCGCCGGGCCGCTGCTGCCGGCCTGACGGCCCTGCTGGATACCGCGTCGGAGGTTGGTCAGGCGGCCGCGGACGTCGTCCGGGGCACGCGAGACCTGCGGACCGGGCTGCGCGTCGGCCTGCTGCTGCGCGGTGCCGGCCACGAGGTTGGCCCGCGGGACACGGCGGGGCAGGCCCGAGGTCGTGATGCCGCCGGCGGCGGGCTGGCGCACGCGCTCGGCCTGTCGCATCAGCTCGTCGTTCGGCGAGGACTTCCAGCTGACGGTCGGCATGGCGCCGGTCGCCGCGGTGGCGGGCTCCGGCGCCTGCTCCTGGCCGCGCTGCGGCAGGTGCTGCTGCGGAGCGGGGGCCGCCGGGGCGGACTGCTGCGGCTGCTGGCCCTGCTGGGGTATCGCCGTGGACGGCGCCTGCGCGGGGGCCTGCTGCTGGCCCTCCTCGCGGAACCAGTTCGACTCCAGCGTGTCGAAGATCGGGCTGCGGGCCTCCGCCGAGGCGGGGGCCGGGGGCAGCGCCTCGGGCCGGTGGGCCTGCGGCAGCCGCGGGGCCTCCGGACGCTGGGGCGCCGCGGGGGCGTAGCCACCCTGCTGCTGGGCCTGAGGCTGCTGCGGGGCCTGGGGCTGGCGGGCGTAGCCGCCGACACCGGGACCGCCGGGCCGCTGCTGCGGGTAGCCGGGGCGCTCGAACTGGCCGGTGGCGGACGGGTCCACGGGACCCCGTACGTCCGGGCGCTCGAACTGTCCGGTCGTGCTGTTCAGGCCGTCCGCCTGCGGCATCGGGGCGTTGAAGTCCGGGCGCGCGAACTCGGCCGTCGAGCCGGGGCCCGAGAGCTCGTCGTGGCCGCGGGCCTGGTCGGCACCCCAGCTGGTGGTCTGCGGGCTCGGAAGCTCCGCACGCGGGGCGCCACCGCGCGGCGGCAGCTGCGGCCGGGGGCCGCGCGGAGCCGGAGCCGCGGGAGCGGCCGACTGCTGCTGGTGCTGCGGAGCCTGCTGGGGCTGCTGCGGACGCTCGAAGCCGTTGCCCTGCGGGAAGCCGCCCTGACCGGAAGCGGTCGGCGCGGGCGCCGGACGGGCCTGCGGACCGCGGCCCGCGAGTGGCGCACCGGCACCGAAGGCACCCTGACCCTGACCCGCGGTCGTCGGACCCGGCTGCGGGCGGCCGCCGGGTGCACCCGGACCGCCCTGCGGGCCCTGCGGACGCTGCCCGGCACCGGCACCGTCGCGTCCCGGCAGGGCGGCACGCTGGCCGCCACCGGCGACCTGGCCGCGCTGCGGAGCCGCGCCCACGGGCGGACGCGCGCCCGCACCGGGAACGGAAGCCTGCTTGCCGGGACCGCCCTGGTTGCCCGGAGCGGCACCGGGGCCACCCTGCGGACCGCCGGAGGCACCCGGCATCGGGCCCGGCTTCTTGCCGCCCTGGGCGACGTCCACCGGAAGCATGACGAGGGCCGTCGTACCGCCCGAGTCGGAGGGGCGCAGCTGGATGCGGATGCCGTGTCGCAGGGACAGGCGGCCGACCACGAACAGACCCATTCGACGGGACACCGAGACGTCCACGGTGGGCGGCGAAGCGAGCCGCTCGTTGATCGCGGCGAGGTCCTCGGGGGAGAGGCCGATACCGGTGTCGTGGATCTCGACGAGCACACGGCCGTCGGGCAGCGCGTGACCGGTGACCTTGACCTTGGTCTGCGGGGAGGAGAACGAGGTGGCGTTCTCCAGCAGCTCGGCGAGGAGGTGCACGAGGTCGTTGACGACGCGACCGGCCACGTCGGTGCCGGGCACCGACGCCAGTTCGATGCGCTCGTACTGCTCCACCTCGGACGCGGCGGCGCGGAGCACGTCGACGAGCGGGACGGGGCGGGTCCACCGGCGGCCCGGCTCCTCGCCCGCGAGGACGAGGAGGTTTTCGCCGTTACGGCGCATGCGGGTCGCGAGGTGGTCGAGCTTGAAGAGCGAGGACAGCTGGTCCGGGTCGGCCTCGCGCGACTCCAGTTCGGAGATGAGCGACAGCTGACGCTGGATGAGGCCCTGGGAGCGGCGCGAGAGGTTGGTGAACATCGCGTTGACGTTGCCCCGCAGGAGGGCCTGCTCGGCGGCGAGGCGGACGGCCTCGCGGTGCACGTCGTCGAAGGCCGCGGCCACCTGGCCGATCTCGTCGCGGGTGTGCAGGCCGACGGACTCCACGGACGTGTCCACGTCCTGCGGGTCGGACTCCGACAGCTGCTTGACGAGCTCGGGCAGTCGGTCCTGGGCCACGCGGGTCGCGGTGTCCTGGAGGCGGCGCAGCGAGCGGATCATCGAGCGGGCCATGACGAAGGCGCCGACGAGGGAGACACCGAGGACGAGGAGGATCAGGGCACCGTTGATGATGGCGTCCTGCTGCGACTCGTTCTTGAGCTCGCGGGCCTTCTGCTCCATGTCCTCGAGCAGCGTCAGCTCGATCTGCTTCATGGCCTGGAGCTTGGTGTCGTCGGCGTCGTACCAGTCCATCCAGGACCGGTTCTTCTCCTTGCCGAACTGCCCCTCGGTGGCCAGGACGCGGCGCGCGTAGTGGTCGGCGGTGCCGATCTCCGTGTTGCCGTCGCCGAGCGAGGAGAGGAGCTCCTCGGAGTGGCCCTGGTAGACGAGTTCGAAGGTCTTCTTCGCCTGCTGCTCGCCCTTGAGCGCGGAGAGACCGTAGAGCCGGTCGTTCTCCTTGAGCGTGCCCTGCTTCTCGGCGCTGTCGGGGAGCGAGGCGGCGATGATCGCGCGCTGGACGGAGGCGTACTCCTTGGAGGCGGAGAAGGCCGCCAGGGCGCGCGTGCGCTTGATCATCTCCGGGTTGGAGGTGGCCTGGGCCATGTCCGCGGAGAGCGAGAGCAGCGAGACGATCAGCGCGTTGTACTCGGTGACGGTCTGCTGGGCGCCGTTGGCGTACGCCTTCTTGCGGATTTCCTCGAGGTTGGTGAGCTGGCGGCCGATCTGCAGGATGTTGTTGCGGATCGACTTGAGCGTCTCGTCCTTGTCCTCCGTGTTGTCGACCTTGTCGGTCGCGGCGGCGAAGGACTTGGCGGCGGAGTCGGTCGTCTCACGGACGCCGTCGACGATGCTGTTCTGCTTGCCCGGCGCGACGGACAGCGGACCCGCGGACTTGTCGCGCTCCTCCTGGAGCGCGGCGGCCAGGTTGGTGGCCTGCCGGGTCATCGTCGTCAGCAGCTGCATGTGCTCCAGCTGGGCGATGTCGTTGAGCGAGTCGTTGATGCGGAAGCCACCGAGCGTGGTGGCGGCGACGACCGGCAGGGTCAGCAGCGACACGAGGCGCGTGCTGATGCGCCAGTTCTGCATCGCGAGACGGGAACCGGGCCCACTGGGGGCCTTGGGTATCGCCACGTCCTGCTCGACCGACCCGGCCTTGGCGGGCTTGGCGGCCTTGGACCTGCCTCGGCCCTTCGCCTTCACCGTCGTGGAGGAGTCGGGGCCTGCGCCTTCGACAGCCGGCCCGCGGTTCTGGGCGTGCTGGGGCGAGGAGCCACGGTCGGTCCCGCCGCGGGGCTCCTGCTCCGCCGCAGCGCTGTCCCTCTTGAATCGTCCCTGCACTAGCGTCGCAACCTCTGGACCAGGCGTCCCGCCGGGCGACCGGTGGGACGGTGTCGAGTCGTGGGGCACTGACGGCCCCATGGTGGTCGTCGGTGACCGGCGCGTCTCCCTCTCCTTGCCGCCGCGCGCAGCGCTGTCTTGCGCCACCTGCGCGCCGGCTGATACCCGCGGCGGTCCCGCGAATTCCAGCACAGTGGAGGATCTCCAACAAGGTGCGAGCGTCGGCCCGGAGAGTCGGTGACGGTTCGTGACAGACGCGCTACGCGATGTGGGACCGATTCCGCGACAAAGCGGACTTACGCCCTCCAAACGCGGAGGCTGTCAAGGTGTCCCAGTCGAGATGATCAGCAGCGGAATGACTCATTCAGTGGCGCAATGTCTGTTTTGCGGGGCAGAATTGACTGTCCGTTATGCCGGTAATGCCAGGTCACGGGTGAGCAAACTCACATAGTCGTGGCCATTACTTCCTGGTTCGGCGGGGGATTCAGATGTTTAGCCTTGCCTCTTCAAGGGTTGGCGCATGCACCGACCGACACCATTCACTCCGAGCCGAGGGCCCGAAAACTCCGATGAAGACGACGTCGCCGATGTTCCGCAACATAGCCAACCCCCGCCGCACCACCCTCGCGCACCTCAGGGACGCCGAGGAGCTGCAGGCGGCCCCGGCCACCCCGGAGCACGCCGTCGAGCTGCCGACCCAGACCGCGAACCCGCGCCGCACGATCCTGATGGACGCACCCGAGGCCACCGCCGCGCAGTAGCCGCCGCGGAACAGAACGCGAAGCGCCGCTGCCCGCCGCGTTAGCCTGGGGACGCAGACTCCAGCCAGCGGAATACAAGAGGGGCAGACGCAACACGTGCGCATCGCCAGGTTCTCGATCGACGGCAATGTCGCCTTCGGCGCGGTCGAGGGCGACGCCGCCCCCGGCGCCGAAGGGGAGCTCGTCCTCGACATCATCAAGGGCATCCCGTTCGCGGACTTCGAGCTCTCCGGTACGAAGGTCCCGCTGAGCAAGGTCCGGCTGTTGCCGCCCGTGCTCCCCAACAAGGTCGTGGCCATCGGCCGCAACTACGCGGAGCACGCGGCGGAGCTGGGTAACGAGGTCCCGGACGCCCCGATCACCTTCTTCAAGCCCTCCACCTCGGTGGTCGGCCCGGGCGACCCGATCACGTACCCCTCCTTCTCCCAGGACCTCCACCACGAGGCGGAGCTCGCCGTGGTCATCGGCCGCATGTGCCGCGAGGTCCCCAGGGAGCGCGTCAAGGACGTCATCCTCGGCTACACCTGCGCCAACGACGTCACCGCGCGCGACGTCCAGCAGCGGGAGAAGCAGTGGGCCCGGGCCAAGGGCTTCGACAGCTCCTGCCCCCTCGGCCCCTGGATCGAGACCGACCTGGACCCGAGCGACCTGACCATCCAGTGCACCGTCAACGGCGAACAGCGCCAGCTCGGCCGCACCAGCGACATGGTTCGCTCCATCGAGGACCTGATCGTCCACATCACCGAGGCCATGACGCTGCTCCCGGGCGACGTCATCCTCACGGGGACCCCGGCCGGAGTCGGCCCCCTCAACGTCGGCGACGAGGTCGCCGTCACCATCGAAGGCATCGGCACTCTCACCAACAAGGTGATCAAGCGTGGCTAACGCGAACGTCCGCGTACGTTTCTGTCCCTCCCCGACCGGCAACCCCCACGTGGGTCTGGTCCGCACGGCCCTCTTCAACTGGGCGTTCGCCCGCCACCACGGCGGTACGTTCGTCTTCCGGATCGAGGACACCGACGCGGCCCGCGACTCCGAGGAGTCGTACAACCAGCTGCTCGACTCGCTGCGCTGGCTCGGCTTCACCTGGGACGAGGGTCCCGAGGTGGGCGGCCCGCACGCCCCGTACCGCCAGTCCGAGCGCATGGACATCTACGCGGACGTCGCGAAGAAGCTGATCGACGGCGGCTACGCGTACAACTGCTACTGCACCACCGAGGAGCTCGACGCGCGCCGCGCGGCCGCCCGCGCGGCCGGCAAGCCCTCGGGCTACGACGGCCACTGCCGCGAGCTCAGCGCCGCGCAGCTGGAGGCGTACCAGGGCGAGCACCGCTCCTCGATCGTCCGATTCCGGATGCCCGACGAGCCCATCACCTTCACGGACCTCGTCCGCGGCGAGCTCACCTTCACCCCGGACAACGTGCCGGACTTCGGCATCCTCCGGGCCAACGGCGCGCCGCTGTACACGCTGGTCAACCCGGTCGACGACGCGCTGATGGAGATCACCCACGTCCTGCGCGGCGAGGACCTGCTCTCCTCGACCCCCCGCCAGATCGCCCTGTACAAGGCGCTGATCGAGCTGGGCGTGGCCAAGGGCATCCCGTCCTTCGGCCACCTGCCGTACGTGATGGGCGAGGGCAACAAGAAGCTCTCCAAGCGCGACCCCGAATCCTCGCTCAACCTGTACCGCGAGCGCGGCTTCCTCCCCGAGGGCCTGCTGAACTACCTCTCGCTCCTCGGCTGGTCCTTCTCCAAGGACCAGGACGTCTTCTCCATCGAGGAGATGGTCGGGAAGTTCGACATCGACGGCGTCAACGCCAACCCGGCGCGCTTCGACCTCAAGAAGGCCGAGTCGATCAACGGCGACCACATCCGCCTCCTCGACCCGAAGGCTTTCGCGGACGCCTGCACCCCGTGGCTGCGGGCCCCGCACGCCAACTGGGCGCCCGAGGACTTCGACGCCGAGGCGTGGGCGCGCATCGCGCCGTACGCCCAGACCCGTGTGACGGTCCTGTCGGACATCACGGCCAACGTCGACTTCCTGTTCCTGAAGGAGCCGGTCGAGGACCAGGCCTCGTGGGACAAGGCCATGAAGGGCGAGCCGGCGGCCCTGCTGACCACGGCGCGCGAGAACCTGGCGAACGCCGACTGGTCGGACCCGGAGTCCCTCAAGCAGGCCGTCCTGACCGCCGGCGAGGCCCACGGCCTCAAGCTCGGCAAGGCCCAGGCGCCGGTCCGCGTGGCCGTCACCGGGCGGACGGTCGGCCTCCCCCTCTTCGAGTCCCTGGAGATCCTGGGCAAGGAGCGCTCCCTGTCCCGCATCGACGCGACGCTGGCCAAGCTGGCCGCCGCGTAACCCGCACCCGTACGCACCCTCGGGGGGCGGCAGCCGATCTCTCTCGGCCGCCGCCCCCCGAGGCGTTCCGGAAGACCGGAAACGCCTCCGTGGAGGCCGCCTGCGGCGTAGGGTCGGTCATATGCCGATCCGTGCCGTGCTGTGGGACATCGACGACACCCTGTTCGACTACACCGGGGCCGATGCGGCCGGGCTCGCGCGGCAGCTGGACGCCGAGCGGTTGGCGGAGCGGTACGGGACTCCCGAACAGGCGCTGGCGCTGTGGCGGGAGATCACCGATCGGCACTGGGCGCGCTTCGCTGCCGGCGAGGGGACCTTCCAGGGTCAGCGCCAGGCGCGGGTGCGGGAGTTCCTCGGGGAGCCCTCGATGACCGCGGACGAGGCCGATGCCTGGTTCGACCGGTACATCGAGCACTACAAGGCCCAGTGGACCGTCTTCCCCGACGTGGTGCCCGCCCTCGACGCCCTCGCCGAGGACTACCGGCACGGGGTGCTCTCCAACTCCTCCACCGTCAACCAGGACCCCAAACTGCGTGAGCTCGGCCTGCGCGACCGCTTCGAGGTGCTGGTCTGCGCCGTCGAGCTCGGCGTCAGCAAGCCGGAGGCCGGCGCCTTCCTGGCCGCCTGCGACGCGATGGGGCTGCCGCCGGGCGACGTGGCGTACGTGGGGGACCAGCCGGAGATCGACGCCCGCGGGGCCCGGGACGCCGGCCTGCTGGCCGTCTGGCTCGACCGCGACGGCGGACGCGGGGCCGGGCCCGACGGCGTGCACCGGATCGCAGGCCTCGAACAGCTGCCGGAGCTGCTGGCAGGGGATACCCGTTTTGGAGCACGGTCAGGCATCCGGTAATGTTCTTTCTGCGCCGCCGGAGCGGGCCGAAAGGCCGGACGGGGGCGCCACTCGAAAGAAAGTTCCGATAAGGGCTTGACTTTCGGTGGGGTATAGTGTAATTGGCAACACGAGGGTTTCTGGTTCCCTTATTCTAGGTTCGAGTCCTGGTACCCCAGCGCAGTGCAGCAGTAACGCAGTGCTTTGCCCCCGTTGTGTAGCGGCCTAGCACGCCGCCCTCTCAAGGCGGTAGCGCCGGTTCGAATCCGGTCGGGGGTACAGATCCTTCCCGTGAGGTGTCCTGGGTAGCTCCCGTACGTCTTGATGCAGGATCGCTAGGGCCCCCGTTGTGTAGCGGCCTAGCACGCCGCCCTCTCAAGGCGGTAGCGCCGGTTCGAATCCGGTCGGGGGTACTGTTGGTCTGGTATAGACCACTTTGGGCTATGGTGTAATTGGCAACACGAAGGTTTCTGGTTCCTTTGTTCTAGGTTCGAGTCCTGGTAGCCCAGCGCAGTGCAGCGCAAGCTGTAAGGCATGCCCCCGTTGTGTAGCGGCCTAGCACGCCGCCCTCTCAAGGCGGTAGCGCCGGTTCGAATCCGGTCGGGGGTACGCATCGAAGAGGCCCTCCGCGTTCATCGCGGAGGGCCTCTTTCGTCGTTCCCGCGCACCGGGCTCCCGGGTGCAAGTGAGGGCCCGGCGGCGCGTGTTCGGACGTGTGCGGCGTCGTACGCGCCCCCGGGCCCGGGGGAGTGACAGGTGGGTGCGGAGGTCAGCCGGAGCGGCGCAGGGCCTCCGTGAGGCGGGCGGCCGCGTCTATGACGGCCTGGGCGTGCATCCGGCCCGGGTGGCGGGTCAGCCGCTCGATCGGCCCGGAGACCGACACGGAGGCCACCACGCGGTTCGACGGCCCGCGCACGGGCGCCGAGACGGAGGCCACACCGGGCTCCCGCTCGCCGATCGACTGCGCCCAGCCGCGACGCCGCACGCCCGAGAGCGCCGTCGCCGTGAAGCGCGCCCCCTGGAGGCCGCGGTGGAGCCGCTCCGGCTCCTCCCAGGCCATCAGGATCTGCGCGGCCGAGCCGGCCTTCATGGGGAGCGTGGAGCCCACCGGGACGGTGTCGCGGAGGCCCGAGAGCCGTTCCGCGGCCGCCACGCAGATGCGCATGTCTCCCTGACGGCGGTAGAGCTGCGCGCTCTCGCCCGTCACGTCCCGGAGGTGCGTGAGTACCGGTCCCGCCGTGGCCAGCAGGCGGTCCTCGCCGGCCGCGGCGGCGAGCTCCGCCAGCCGCGGGCCGAGGATGAACCGGCCCTGCATGTCCCTCGCCACCATCCGGTGGTGTTCCAGTGCCACGGCAAGGCGATGTGCCGTGGGTCGTGCGAGCCCTGTCGCCGCGACCAGCCCGGCGAGGGTGGCCGGACCGGACTCCAGTGCGCTCAGTACCAGAGCTGCCTTGTCGAGAACGCCGACGCCGCTAGAGTTGTCCATGAAACGATATTCACGTCTCACACTGTGAAACGCAAGTTCAATTTTTCCAAGAACCAGCGAGTCTGTATGTACGGGTCCACGAACCACTGGGCCCGGGACGGTGAGCCGGAGGGAAAGCGATGGGTAGGACACTCGCGGAGAAGGTCTGGGACGACCACGTCGTCCGGCGCGCCGAAGGCGAGCCCGACCTCCTCTTCATTGATCTGCACCTGCTGCACGAGGTGACCAGCCCGCAGGCCTTCGACGGTCTGCGTCAGGCCGGCCGCAAGGTCCGACGCCTCGACCTCACCATCGCGACCGAGGACCACAACACCCCCACCATCGACATCGACAAGCCGATCGCGGACCCGGTCTCCCGGGCCCAGCTGGAGACGCTGCGCAAGAACTGCGCCGAGTTCGGTGTTCGCCTGCACTCGCTGGGTGACGTCGAGCAGGGTGTCGTCCACGTCGTGGGACCGCAGCTGGGCCTGACCCAGCCCGGCACCACGGTGGTCTGCGGCGACTCCCACACCTCCACCCACGGCGCCTTCGGCGCGCTGGCCTTCGGCATCGGCACCAGCCAGGTCGAGCACGTGCTGGCCACCCAGACCCTGCCGCTGGCCCGCCCCAAGACGATGGCGATCACCGTCACCGGCGAGCTGGCCGAGGGTGTCACCGCGAAGGACCTGATCCTGGCGATCATCGCCAAGATCGGCACCGGCGGCGGCCAGGGCTACATCCTGGAGTACCGCGGCGAGGCCGTCGAGAAGCTGTCGATGGAAGCCCGCATGACCATCTGCAACATGTCGATCGAGGCCGGTGCCCGCGCGGGCATGATCGCCCCCGACCAGACCACCTTCGACTACCTGGAGGGCCGCGACCACGCGCCCAAGGGCGAGGACTGGGACGCGGCGGTCGCGTACTGGAAGACCCTGCGCACCGACGAGGACGCGGTCTTCGACGCCGAGGTCGTCATCGACGGCTCCGCGCTGTCCCCGTTCGTCACCTGGGGCACCAACCCGGGCCAGGGCGCGCCGCTGTCGGCCAACGTCCCCGACCCGGCTTCGTACGAGGACGCTTCGGAGCGCCTGGCCGCCGAAAAGGCCCTGGAATACATGGGGTTGACCGCCGGACACCCGCTGCGTGAGATCAAGGTCGACACCGTCTTCGTAGGTTCCTGCACCAACGGCCGCATCGAGGACCTGCGCGCCGTCGCCGGGATCATCGAGGGCCGCAAAGTCGCCGACGGCGTACGGATGCTGGTCGTCCCCGGCTCCGTCCGGGTCGCCCTCCAGGCCGTGGAGGAGGGCCTGGACAAGGTCTTCAAGGAGGCCGGCGCCGAGTGGCGGCACGCGGGCTGTTCGATGTGTCTGGGCATGAACCCCGACCAACTGGCCCCCGGTGAGCGCTCCGCGTCCACCTCCAACCGCAACTTCGAGGGCCGGCAGGGCAAGGGCGGGCGTACGCACCTGGTCTCCCCGCAGGTGGCCGCCGCCACCGCGGTGCTGGGCCATCTGGCCTCGCCCGCCGACCTGTCCGACGCCACCGCCACCGCCGGAGTCTGAGAACCATGGAAGCCTTCACCACCCACACCGGCCGGGCCGTCCCGCTGCGTCGCAGCAACGTCGACACCGACCAGATCATCCCGGCCCACTGGCTGAAGAAGATCACCCGCGACGGGTTCGAGGACGGGCTCTTCGAGGCCTGGCGCAAGGACCCGGAGTTCGTCACCAACCGCCCGGAGCGCGCCGGGGCGACCGTGCTGGTCGCCGGCCCCGACTTCGGTACCGGTTCCTCGCGCGAGCACGCCGTATGGGCCCTGCAGAACTTCGGCTTCAAGACGGTCATCTCCTCCCGCTTCGCCGACATCTTCCGCGGGAACTCGCTGAAGAACGGCCTGCTGACCGTCGTACTGCCGCAGGAGACCGTCGACCGGCTCTGGGAGCTGACCGAGGCCGACCCGACCGCCGAGATCACGGTCGACCTGGTCGCCCGCCAGGTGCGAGCGGAAGGCGTCGAGGCGGAGTTCGAGCTCGACGACAACGCCCGCTGGCGTCTGCTGGAGGGTCTGGACGACATCTCGCTCACCCTTCAGAACGAAGCGGACATCGCCACGTACGAAAGCGCCCGACCGGCCTTCAAGCCGCGCACGATTCAGGCCTGATTCCGGCCTGATCAGGGCTTATTCGCCCTTGGGTGATCACTTCGACAACACTGTGCCCCCCGCCTTACGGCGGGGGGCACAGGCGTTTGTTGAGGCCCCGTGAGGCGACAACTCGCCCCAGATGGCACAATCTGTGCATGGAACGCGACAGTCAACTCGAGCTCTACGAACTCGTCGCGGACCGGTTGAAAGAAGCACACACACGGGTGCGCGCACTGCAAGTCCCGGAGGGCGTAAGGATGGCGCTGTCCCGGAAGCTGTTGGTCGTCACGGCCGCGGCGAAGCACGATCTCGCCGATGCGGCAAGGCGCCTGGACAGGTTGATGAAGGACCTCGACGAGGGTCGATTCCCTGAAGGCGACTGATGCGAAGGAACTCCGTAACGGCCTCCAGCGTTGCGGCACTAGGGTGATTAGCCCGTTTCGTGTTTGATTTGCGGTATATATCCGCCTAACGTGCGAAATAAGCTTGAACACATTCGTTCTGGCGAAGTCTCCGAAGGGGAAGACGTTGAACAAGGCGCAGCTCGTAGAAGCGATTGCCGACAAGCTGGGCGGCCGCCAGCAGGCCGCGGACGCTGTCGACGCGGTACTGGACGCGATCGTCCGCGCTACCGTCGCGGGCGACCGGGTCTCGGTCACGGGCTTCGGCTCGTTCGAGAAGGTCGATCGTCCGGCCCGTTACGCCCGCAACCCGCAGACCGGAGAGCGCGTCCGGGTCAAGAAGACCTCGGTGCCCCGCTTCCGTGCGGGCCAGGGGTTCAAGGACCTGGTCAGCGGCACCAAGAAGCTCCCCAAGGGCGGCGAGGTCTCCGTCAAGAAGGCGCCCAAGGGCAGCCTCAGCGGTGGCGCCGCGATCAAGAAGGTCGCCGCGAAGAAGGTCACCGCCAAGAAGGCGGCGGCAAAGACCGCGGTCGCAAAGAAGGCCGCCGTCAAGAAGACCGCGGTCGCGAAGAAGGCGGCGGTGAAGACCACGGCCGCCGCGAAGAAGACGACGGCCGCGGCGAAGAAGGCCACCACCGCCAAGAAGGCGACGGCGGCGGCCAAGAAGACCACCGCCACCGCGAAGAAGACCGCCCCGGCGGCCAAGAAGGCCACCGCGGCGACGAAGGCGCCCGCCAAGAAGACGGCGACGCGCAAGGCCACCGCGAAGAAGACCACCGCCCGCAAGAAGTAGGGGCACGAGTCACACACGCCGGGCCGGTTTCCCCACCGCGGGGAAGCCGGCCCGCGGTGCGTTTTCGCAGGTGAGGGCCGTGTGCGGGTCAGAACGTCTGCAGCGTGACCAGGGTGATCCGCAGGCTCGGACCCTCGCCGTCCGTCTCGATCCGGACCCGCTGCCCGGGCCGCAGCAGGCGCAGGCCCCCCGCGTCGAAGGCCGCGGCCTCGAAGGGCACCGGGGTGCCGTCGTCCAGCAGCACACTGCCGCTGCGGGTCTGGGAGTCGTACGTGTACGCGGTCGCCTGCATACCGGCACTGTATCGGGCCGTGTGACGGCCCACACCGAGGGCGAGCGCCGTCCGCAGGTCCTCCGCCGTGTCCACGTCCCGGCGCACGCTGTCCACGCCCGCCAGAGCGATTTCCACCGCCCCCGACGCGGAATGCCTCGCCCGCGAGGGGCCGCCGAACGAGGGTGCCAATTCCACCTCCGGAGCCGCGGAAAGCAAGGTCGTCCCGATTCCGGCCGCATCCGCCAGAAATGCCCGGGGAAATGCGGAGGCGGTTTCGAGCACGCGTAGCAATTCCGGCGGCCGCAGTGCCGGCAGATCCGCGTTCATCGCGGCCACGGCCGCCCCCGGCCGCCCCGCACGTATCGCCCGCGCCCCGTGGGCCAGCGCCGCGTTGAGCCCGGCACCCGGGGCGTCCGGCACGATCCGCGCGCCCAGCCGGGCCAGTTCCGCACCGGCCTCCGCGTCGTCCGTGACGACCACCACATCCGCGACCGCCGCGCAGGCCAGCGCCCCCGCCACGGTGTCCTGGGCGAAGGCGAGCGCTAGCCCCGGGCGGGACGCGCCCACGGCCGCCGCCAGACGGCTCTTGGCCCTCGCCAGAGGCTTCAGCGGGACCACCAGACTCCAGACGGCGTTCGTGACGGACCCCTTCCCTCCGGTGCGCTCCGGCACATTCACAGGCCATGGCCGGGTCATGACCGGGTCATGTGTCGGCCCATTGTCACCTCCGCCCGGGCAACCCGGGGGTCCGGTGCCCTGAGCGGGGCGTACGGTGTTCTCGACAGAGACCGGGCCTGGGGCCACACTTGTCCGGCCCACGAGGTGCCCAAGCTGCGCACCGGTCCTAGAGGAAGGTGTCCGAGTGTCCCGCCGCAGAATCGGCTTCTGGTACCGCCTGGCGGCGGTCATCGCAAAACCGCCGCTGGTAGTGCTCTTCAAGCGGGACTGGCGGGGAATGGAGCACATTCCGGCCGAGGGCGGCTTTATCACCGCCGTCAATCACAACTCGTATCTGGACCCGCTGTCCTACGCGCACTTCCAGTACAACACCGGCCGGGTGCCCCGATTGCTCGCGAAGGCCGCCCTCTTCAAGGTGCCCGTCGTCGGCGCGATCCTGCGCGGATCCGGGCAGATCCCGGTCTACCGCGAGACCACCAACGCCCTGGACGCGTTCCGCGCCGCGGTGGACGCGATCGAGCGCGGCGAATGCGTGGCGTTCTACCCGGAGGGCACCCTCACCCGCGACCCCGACATGTGGCCGATGGCCGGCAAGACCGGCGCCGCCCGCGTCGCGCTGATCACCAAGGCCCCCGTCATTCCGGTGGCCCAGTGGGGCGCGAACCTCGCGATGCCGCCCTACGCCAAGGAGGACAAGGTCCGGCTCTTCCCGCGCAAGACCCTCCAGGTGCTCGCGGGACCGCCCGTGGACCTCTCCGCGTACTACGACCGGGAACCCACCCCGGACGTGCTCAAGGAGGTCACCGAGGTCATCATGGCGGCCATCACCGCGCTGCTGGAGGACGTACGCGGAGAGACCGCGCCCGAGCAGCCGTACGACCATCGCAAGGCCAGGGCGGAACAGCGGCGCAAGGCCGCGGGGGAGGGCAAGAAGTGACACGTCCCGTCAAGGCGACCGTCTTCGGAACCGGCTCGTGGGGCACGGCCTTCGCCATCGTCCTCGCCGACGCCGGCTGCGAGGTGACCCTCTGGGGCCGCCGCCGGGAAGTGGTCGACGCCATCAACACCGGCCGGACCAACCCGGACTACTTCCCCGACGTCGAACTGCCGGCGATCCTCCGCGCCACCACCGACCCCGCCGAGGCCGCCGCGGGCGCCGACTTCACCGTCCTCGCCATCCCCTCCCAGACCCTGCGCGGCAACCTCGCCGCCTGGGCGCCGCTGCTGGCCCCCGACACCGTGCTCGTCTCCCTCATGAAGGGCATCGAACTCGGCACCGCCAAGCGGATGAGCGAGGTCATCGAGGAAGTCGCCAAGGTCCCGGCCGAGCGCATCGCCGTCGTCACCGGACCCAACCTGGCCGCCGAGATCGCCGCCCGGCAGCCCGCCGCCTCCGTCGTCGCCTGCGTGGACGAGGCCGTCGCCCAGCGCCTCCAGGCCGCCTGCCACACCCCGTACTTCCGCCCGTACACGAGCACCGACGTCATCGGCTGCGAACTCGGCGGCGCCGTCAAGAACGTCATCGGCCTCGCCGTCGGCATCGCCGACGGCATGGGCCTCGGAGACAACACCAAGGGCTCGCTCATCACCCGCGGACTGGCCGAAGCCACCCGCCTGGGCGTGGCGATGGGCGCCGACCCGCTCACCTTCTCCGGCCTCGCCGGCCTCGGCGACCTGGTCGCCACCTGCTCCTCGCCGCTCTCCCGGAACCACACCTTCGGCACCAACCTCGGCCGCGGGATGACCCTGGAGGAGACCATCGCGGTCACCAAGCAGACCGCCGAGGGCGTCAAGTCCTGCCAGTCCGTGGCCGATCTGGCACGCCGCCACGGGGTGGACATGCCGATCACCGACACCGTCGTGGACATCGTCCACCACGGCAAGCCGACCCTGGTCGCGCTCAAGGAACTGATGGGACGCAGCGCCAAACCGGAACGGCGCTGACTCCTTTCCGGACGCACGAGCGGGTACCCTCGTGGCGATATGAGCAGCGAGAACCTCCCCCAGACCCCTGAGCAGCAGGGCCGCAAGCCCCGCGTGGCCGTCGTGTTCGGCGGCCGCAGCTCGGAACACGCCATCTCGGTCGTCACGGCGGGCGCGGTCCTGCGCTCCATCGACCGCTCCAAGTACGAGGTGCTGCCCATCGGCATCACCACGGACGGCCGGTGGGCCCTGACGGCCGACGAGCCGTCGCGGATGGCCATCGCCGACCGCAGGCTCCCGAACGTCGAGGAGCTCGCCGAGTCCGAGGACGGCGCCGTCGTGCTCTCGGTCGACCCGGCCCGCCGCGAGGTCGTCTACACCGAGCCCGGCGCCGTTCCCAAGGCCCTGGGCGAGGTCGACGTCGTCTTCCCCGTGCTGCACGGCCCGTACGGCGAGGACGGCACCCTCCAGGGCCTCCTGGAGCTCTCCGGGATCCCGTACGTCGGCTCCGGCGTCCTCGCCTCGGCCGTCGGCCAGGACAAGGACTACATGAAGCGGGTGTTCACCTCCTTCGGGCTGCGCGTCGGCCCGTACGTGACCATCCGCCCCCGCGAGTGGGAAGCCGACCGGGACGCCGCCGAGGCCAAGATCCTGGACTTCGCCGCCGAGCACGGCTGGCCGCTGTTCATCAAGCCCGCCCGGGCCGGCTCCTCCATCGGCATCACCAAGGTCGACGACGCCTCCGGCCTGGACGCGGCGATCCGCGAGGCCCGGCGCCACGACCCGAAGATCATCGTGGAGGCGCTGCTGCGCGGCCGCGAGATCGAATGCGGGGTCCTGGAGTTCGAGGACGGCCCGCGCGCGAGCGTGCCCGCCGAGATCCCGCCGGTCTCCAGCCACGACTTCTACGACTTCGAGGCGAAGTACATCGACTCCGCCTCCGGGATCGTGCCCGCCCCGCTCACCCCGGAGCAGACCGCCGAGGTGCAGCGGCTCGCGATCGAGGCCTTCGAGGCCGCGTCCTGCGAGGGCCTGGTGCGCGCCGACTTCTTCCTCACCGAGGACGGCAGCTTCGTCATCAACGAGATCAACACGATGCCGGGCTTCACGCCGATCTCCATGTACCCGCGGATGTGGCAGGAATCGGGCATCGAGTACCAGGAGCTGGTGGACCGCCTGATCCAGGCGGCCCTGCGCCGCTCCACCGGGCTGCGCTAGCCGCCGGGGCTCGCCCTGTACAGCCGACCGCCCGCTGGGGGATTCCCAGCGGGCGGCGGTGTGCTCGGGCGGACGCCCTCAGTAGGAGGAGATGCCCACCGGCACGGTCGCTGCGACCGCCGTGGACAGGCCGACCAGCATCCCCGCATCCGTGGCATGCTCCTTGTCGACCCGGACCTCGGTATACGCCAGCCGCATCCCGGTGACGAACCGGAACCCCCCGCCCGCGCTGTCGGGGAGTTTCTCCAGCAGCCACCCGACGCCGTTGACCTCGACGCCCTCCTGCTTCGGATCCGCCATCTCGGGGGGCTTGGGGATACCGCACCGCAGTACGATCGCCGAGCCGCCCCACGCGGCCGTCAGATCGGACTCCGGTGCGGTCCCGGTCCGCGCCAGGCCGGCCACCTTCTCCGGGAGTTCCTCGTGCAGCGCGGCACAGAACCCGGCGACATCGGCGGGCGGCGTGGGCGGCGGGTCCACCCGGGCCTCGGAACCACCCGGGGCACAGCCCGCCAGGGCCAGCAGGGCCGAGAAGGCGGGCAGGGCCAGGAGACGGACGGGCCGGCGGTGGAGGGACATCACCGGCCAAGAGTAGACGGGGGCTACAGATGGACCACCGGGCAGGTCAAGGTGCGGGTGATCCCCTCCACCTGCTGGACCTTGGCCACGACCATGCGGCCGAGCTCGTCCACGGTGTCGGCCTGGGCGCGCACGATCACGTCGTACGGGCCCGTCACGTCCTCGGCCTGGATCACCCCCGGGATCTGGCCGATGGACTCGGCGACGAACGACGCCTTGCCCACCTCGGTCTGGATAAGGATGTACGCCTGTACCACGGAACCTCCAGGGCGGCCACGAGGATCATTTCCCCTAACCTTCGGGTGGGCCCCACACGATCACAAGGGCCGGGGGAAGAAGGGACGCCACGGTACCGCGTCGCCGTGCGCCGCGGGGAGACCCGCGAGCCCGGCGCCACGCACAGCGGGGCGTACGGAGAGCAGAAGTTGACGTATCTGTTGACGGTACCCAGAGCTGTGACGGCTCGCGACCGCAAGCGGACTGGGCAAGAAGGGGCACAGCGATGAAGGGCACTGTGGGCGAGCTGGGGGAGTTCGGCCTCATTCGGGAACTCACCTCACGGCTCACCACCACCCCGGCGGTCCGGCTCGGTCCGGGCGACGACGCCGCGGTGGTGTCGGCCCCCGACCGGCGGGTCGTGGCGAGCACCGACATCCTGCTGGAGGGCAGGCACTTCCGGCGCGACTGGTCCACGGCCTACGACGTCGGCCGCAAGGCCGCCGCGCAGAACCTCGCCGACATCGCCGCCATGGGCGCGGTGCCGACCGCGCTGCTCCTCGGCCTCGTCGTCCCGGCGGAACTCCCGGTCACCTGGCCCACCGAGCTCATGGACGGCATCCGCGACGAGTGCCAGGTCGCCGGCGCGGCCGTGGTCGGCGGGGACGTCGTCCGCGGCGACACCATCACCGTGGCCATCACCGCCCTCGGCGACCTGCGCAACCACGAGCCCGTGCTGCGCTCCGGCGCCCAGCCCGGCGACGTCGTCGCCGTCACCGGCTGGCTCGGCTGGTCGGCCGCCGGCTTCGCCGTGCTCTCGCGCGGCTTCCGCTCCCCGCGGGCCTTCGTGGAGGCGCACCGTCGCCCCGAGCCGCCGTACCACGCCGGCCCGGCCGCGGCCGGGCTCGGCGCCACCGCCATGACCGACGTCAGCGACGGCCTGATCGCCGACCTCGGGCACATCGCCGAGGCCAGCAAGGTACGGATCGACCTGCGCTCGGCGTCCGTCGACATCCCGACCCAGATGCACGACATCGGGCAGGCCGTGGGCGTGGACCCGCTCCAGTGGGTGCTCACCGGGGGAGAGGACCACGCGATCGTGGCCACCTTCCCGCCCGACGTGAAGCTCCCCGCCCGCTGGAAGGTCATCGGCGAGGTCCTCAACCGCTCCGCGCTGCCCCAGGTGACCGTGGACGGCGCGCCCTGGACCAGCACCGGCGGCTGGGACCACTTCGGGGCCGACCCGGCCGCGGAGGAGTCCCCGCGATGACCGGCGCCCCGCCGCTGTGCCTGACCGTCGCCGGATCCGATTCCGGCGGCGGCGCGGGCATCCAGGCCGACCTCAAGACCATGCTCGCGCTCGGCGTGCACGGGATGAGCGTGGTGACGGCCGTGACCGCGCAGAACTCCCTCGGGGTACGGGGAGCCTGGGAGCTGCCCGCCGAGGCCGTCACGGCCCAGTACCGGGCCGTCGTGGACGACATCGGCGTCCAGGCCGTGAAGACCGGGATGCTGTCCTCCGCCGTGCTCGTCGAGACGGTGGCGGAGCTCCTCGCGGGCACCCCGGCCCCCGCCGTCGTGGACCCGGTGGGCGTCTCGAAGCACGGGGACGCGCTGCTCGCCGCCTCGGCGCTGGACGCCGTACGGGGGGAGCTGCTGCCGCGGGCCACCGTGGCCACCCCCAACCTGGACGAGGTGGCACAGCTCACCGGCGTACAGGTGGAGACCGAGGACGACATGCGGCGGGCCGCCGAGGCGATCCTCGGGTACGGGCCCGCCTGGGCGCTGATCAAGGGCGGCCACCTGGCGGCGCACGGGGACGAGGCGGTCGACCTGCTGACCGACGGGACCGAGGAGCGGTGGCTGCGGGCCCCCCGCCACGACAACCGGCACACCCACGGCACGGGCTGCACCCTCGCCAGCGCGATCGCGGCGGGCCTGGCCAAGGGCATGGCCGTCCCCGAGGCGGTCACGGCCGCCAAGGCGTACGTCACGGGCGCCATCGCCGCCGGCTTCCCGCTCGGCGGGGGCATCGGCCCGGTGGATCACGCCTGGCAGTGGCGCTGAAACTGTTCAGGAAAGGCAAAAGGCCGGTTCACCAGAGGTGAACCGGCCTTCTTGGCAACCGGAAGGGCTGCGCTACGACGTGGCGTCAGCGCGAGACCTTGCCGGCCTTGATGCACGAGGTGCAGGCGTTGAGGCGCTTCGGCGTCCCATTGACCACGGCACGGACGCGCTGGATGTTCGGGTTCCAGCGACGCGAGGTGCGGCGGTGCGAGTGGGAGATGTTGTTGCCGAAGCTCGGCCCCTTGGCGCAAACGTCGCAGTTGGCAGCCACAGGTCACTCCAAAGACTTCAGATGCAATTACAGTGAAACCGGCGCACCGGAATCAGAGGTCTGAAGTGGTTTGCCGGGGAATGGCCCGACTCTCATCGGGCAACCGGAGCAGCATACAACGACTGCGTCCGTCCAAGAAAACTACCATGGCCGCCGCCGGCCCCGCCCCGCGGTCCGGACGCCCGGGCAGTCCTTGGTTACCCTGCGGTGAACCCTGGCCCGCACAAGGAGGAACGCCCGGTGCCGTACGAGCCTGCGCCGCACACCCTCGACGCCGAAGCGGTGCGCACCTGGAGCTCGCTGGCCGTGGCCGCACTGGGCCGGGCCCGTGAGGACATCGACGCGATCAACGTCTACCCGGTGGCCGACGCGGACACCGGCACCAACCTCTGGCTCACCGCCGAAGCCGCCGACCGGGCCCTCGCCGAGGTCTTTCCGAAGCCCGCCCCCGGCATGACGCACGCCACACCGGCGACCTCCCTGGCCCAGGCCGTACGGGCCCTCGCGCACGGCGCCCTCATAGGGGCCCGGGGGAACTCCGGGACGATCCTGGCGCAGCTCCTGCGCGGAGTCGCCGACGTACTGGGCGAAGAACCCGGGGAGCGGGAGCCCGGCCGGATGCTCGCCCAGGCACTGACCCGGGCCGCGCAGGAGGCGTACCAGGCCGTCGCGCACCCCGTGGAGGGCACCATGCTCACCGTCGCCGCCGCGGCCGCCCGGGCCGGGGAGGCCGCCGCCGGGGGCGCCGCCGAGGTGGCGCGGGCCGCCTATGACGCGGCCCGCGCCGCCCTGGCCGAGACCCCGGGGCAGCTGGCCGCGCTGGGCCGGGCCGGGGTGGTCGACGCCGGGGGCTGCGGGCTGGTCGCCGTACTCGCGGCCCTGTGGCAGGCGCTGTCCGGCGAGGAGCCGGCCGGCGAGCCGGTGCCGGCGCACGGCCGGGTCGCGCCCGTACCGCAGTCGCCCGACCCGTGCGAGCAGGCCGAGGACGGGCCGGCGTACGAGGTGGTCTACCTGCTGGAGGCCTCCGACGAGGCGGTCGGGGAGCTGCGCGAGCGGCTCGACGGGCTCGGCGACTCGCTGGTCGTGGTCGGCGGCGAGGGGCTGTGGAACGTACACGTCCACGTCGACGACCCCGGCGCGGCCGTGGAGGCGGGGGTCGTCGCCGGGCGGCCGTACCGGATACGCATCACGCACTTCGGCGATGAGCGGCGCCGGGCGCGCGGCGAGCGCGTCCAGCGGGCCGTCGTCGCGGTGGTTCCCGGCGAGGGGCTGGCCGGGCTGTGCGGGGAGGCGGGCGCGACCACCGTGCTCGCGCCCCCCGGGGAGGTCCCGGCCGTCTCCGAACTGGTCGACGCCATCCGGCGCGCGCACGCCCGCGAGGTGGTGCTCCTGCCGGGCGGCGCCGAACTGCGCGCGACCGCGGCCGCGGCGGCCGAGCAGGCCCGCGCCGACGGCGTACGGGTGGCCGTGATCCCGACCCGGTCGGCGGTCCAGGGCCTGGCCGCGCTCGCCGTGCACGACCCGGAGGGCAGCTTCGACGAGGACGTGGTCGCCATGACGGCCGCGGCAGGCGCCACCCGCTACGGGGAGCTGGCCGTCGCCGAACGGCAGTCCTTCACCTCGGCCGGGATCTGCCAGGCCGGCGATGTGCTCGGCCTCATCGACGGGGACGTCGCCGTCATCGGCTCAGGCCTGACCGAGACCGCGGAGGCCGTCCTGGAACGGATGCTGGGCTCCGGCGGCGAACTCGTCACCCTCGTCCTGGGCCCCGAGGTGCCGGACGCCCTCGCCGAGCGGCTGGAGGCGTACGTCCAGCACGGGCACCTGGCCGTGGACACCGTCACCTACCGGGGCGGACGCTACTCGGCGCCGCTCCTCATCGGAGTCGAGTAGGGCTCGTAGGGGTCCGGCAGGGGTCGAAAGCCCCGCTTGTCAGCGGCATGGTGTGCAATGAACACGTGCCCGCGCTCGACGAAGACCTCAAGAAGACGCTCGGCCCCGCCACCGCCAAGGTGCTGGCCGAGCAGCTCGGCCTGCACACGGCCCTGGACCTGCTCCACCACTACCCCCGGCGGTACGCGGAGCGCGGTGAGCTGACCTCGCTGGCCGAGCTCACCGAACAGCTCGACGAGCACGTGACCGTCGTCGCGCAGGTCGCCGACGCCCGCATCCTGACCTTCAACGGAGGCCGCGGGAAGCGCCTCGAAGTCACGATCACCGACGGCAGCGGCCGGCTCCAGCTGGTCTTCTTCGGCGCCGGCGTCCACAAACCGCACAAGGAGCTGCTGCCGGGCAGCCGCGCGATGTTCGCCGGCAAGGTCTCGAAGTTCAACCACAAGCTCCAGCTCGCGCACCCGGCCTACGAGCCGCTCGGCGCGGACGCCTCCGACCGGGACGCCGCCACCGCGTTCGCCAACCAGCTCATCCCGATCTACCCGGCCTGCGCGAAGCTGGAGTCCTGGAAGATCGCCAAGTGCGTGGACGCGGTCCTGCCCAGCGCGCAGGAGGCCGTGGACCCGCTGCCGCCGGCCCTGCGCGACGGCCGCGGGCTGATCCCGCTCACCGAGGCCCTGTTGAAGATCCACCGGCCGGGCACCAAGGCCGACATCGAGGACGCCCGCCAACGCCTGAAGTGGGACGAGGCCTTCGTCCTCCAGGTCGCCCTGGCCCGCCGCCGCCACGCCGACTCCCAGCTCCCGGCCGTCCCCCGCCGCCCCGCCCCCGGCGGCCTGCTCGACGCCTTCGACGCGAAGCTCCCCTTCACGCTCACCGAAGGCCAGCAGACCGTCTCGAAGGAGATCTTCGACGACCTGGCCACCAGCCACCCCATGCACCGCCTCCTCCAGGGCGAGGTCGGTAGCGGCAAGACGCTGGTGGCGCTGCGGGCCATGCTCGCCGTCGTCGACTCCGGGGGGCAGGCCGCGATGCTCGCGCCCACTGAGGTGCTCGCACAGCAGCACCACCGGTCCATCACCGAGATGATGGGCGAGCTGGCCGAGGGCGGAATGCTCGGCGGCTCCGACCAGGGGACCAAGGTGGTGCTGCTGACCGGGTCGATGGGGGTGCCCGCGCGGCGGCAGGCGCTGCTCGACCTTGTCACCGGGGAGGCCGGGATCGTCATCGGGACGCACGCGCTGATCGAGGACAAGGTGCAGTTCCACGACCTCGGCCTGGTCGTCGTCGACGAACAGCACCGCTTCGGCGTGGAACAGCGCGACGCGCTGCGGTCGAAGGGGAAGCAGCCCCCGCACCTGCTGGTCATGACCGCGACCCCGATCCCGCGCACCGTCGCGATGACCGTCTTCGGCGACCTGGAGACCTCCGTCCTCGACCAGCTGCCCGCCGGGCGCTCGCCGATCGCCACCCACGTGGTGCCCGCCAAGGACAAGCCGCACTTCCTCACGCGGGCCTGGGAGCGGGTCCGCGAGGAGGTGGAGAACGGGCACCAGGCCTATGTGGTCTGCCCGCGCATCGGCGACGGGGAGGACGACCCCAGGAAGAAGAAGGCCTCCGCCGAGGACGAGGCGGAGAAGCGGCCGCCGCTCGCCGTCCTGGAGATCGCCGAGCAGCTCACGCGCGGCCCCCTCGCCGGGCTGAGCGTCGAGGTGCTGCACGGGCGGATGGACCCCGCCGACAAGGACGACGTCATGCGCCGCTTCGCCGCCGGCGAGGTCAAGGTGCTGGTCGCCACCACCGTCATCGAGGTCGGGGTGAACGTCCCCAACTCCACCGTCATGGTGATCATGGACGCGGACCGGTTCGGCGTCTCCCAGCTCCACCAGCTGCGCGGCCGCGTCGGCCGAGGCTCCGCGCCCGGTCTGTGCCTGCTGGTCAGCGAGATGCACGAGGCGAGCCCCGCCCGGGCCCGGCTGGCCGCCGTCGCCGCCACCCTCGACGGGTTCGAGCTTTCCCGGATCGACCTGGAACAGCGCCGCGAGGGCGACGTGCTGGGCCAGGCCCAGTCCGGTGTCCGCTCCAGCCTGCGGATGCTCGCCGTCATCGAGGACGAGGAGGTCATCGCCCAGGCCCGGGAGGAAGCCACCCGCGTCGTGGCCGACGACCCCGAACTGGAGCGGCTGCCCGGCCTGCGGACGGCCCTGGACGCCCTGCTGGACACCGAGCGCGAGCAGTACCTGGAGAAGGGCTGACCGGCACGACCTATCGTTGGAGTGCCGCGGCACCGCCGCGGCACCAACCGACCGCCGTACCGAAGGACCCCAGATGACCCGCGTGATCGCCGGCAGCGCCGGCGGGCGACGGCTGGCCGTGCCCCCCGGCACCGGCACCCGGCCGACCTCGGACCGGATGCGCGAAGGCCTCTTCTCCACCTGGGAGTCCCTGCACGGCGTGGAAGGGTCCCGGGTCCTCGACCTCTACGCGGGCTCCGGCGCCGTCGGGCTGGAATCCCTCTCCCGCGGCGCGGCGCACACCCTGCTCGTCGAGACCGACCCCAAGGCCGCCAAGTCGATCCGCGACAACATCAAGGCGGTGGGCCTGCCCGGCGCCGAATTCCGGTCGGGCAAGGCCGAGCAGATCATCGCGGGCGCGGCGGGCGGGGACCCGTACGACATCGTCTTCCTGGACCCGCCGTACGCCGTCGGCCACGACGATCTTCGCGAGATCCTCCTCACACTCCGGTCCAATGGCTGGCTCACGGACGATGCGCTCGTCACCGTGGAGCGCAGCACCAGGAGCGGCGCCTTCCCGTGGCCCGACGGCTTCGAGCCGCTCCGGTCCCGGAAGTACGGCGAGGGCACACTTTGGTACGGTCGCGCCGCCTTCACCAGCGAAGACTCATGAACGAGGGAGCTCACGTGCGCCGCGCCGTCTGCCCGGGATCCTTCGATCCCATCACCAACGGACACCTCGACATCATCGGACGCGCCTCGAGGCTCTACGACGTCGTGCACGTCGCCGTGATGATCAACCAGTCCAAGCAGGGGCTCTTCACAGTCGAGGAGCGGATCGAACTGATCCGCGAGGCGACGGCCGACTACGGCAACGTCGAGGTCGAGTCCTTCCACGGGCTGCTCGTCGACTTCTGCAAGCAGCGGGACATCCCGGCCATCGTCAAGGGCCTGCGCGCCGTCAGCGACTTCGACTACGAGCTCCAGATGGCCCAGATGAACATGGGCCTGTCGGGCGTCGAAACGCTGTTCGTGCCGACCAACCCCACCTACAGCTTCCTGTCCTCCTCGCTGGTCAAGGAGGTCGCGGCCTGGGGCGGCGACGTCGCCCACCTGCTCCCGGCGCACGTGCACGCGGCGCTGATCGAGCGGCTGCGCAACCGCTGACGCCCTGACGACCCGTCAGTCGGTGTCGGGGGCCCGCCCGCTGGCCTTACAGTCGTCCCGTCCGACTCGGGAACCGCCCGAGGCCGAGAGAGTGCGAGCCCCCATGGACGTGCAGAAGAAGCTCGACGAGATCGTCGCGGCCGTCGGCGGCGCCCGGTCCATGCCCATGTCGGCCTCCTGCGTGATCAACCGCGCCGAGCTGCTCGCGCAGCTCGAAGAGGTGCGCCAGGCGCTCCCCGGCTCCCTCGCGCAGGCGCAGGAGCTCATCGGCGGCCGGGAGCAGATGGTCGAGGAGGCCCGCCGGGAGGCGGAGCGGATCATCGAGTCCGCCCACAACCAGCGCGGTTCGCTCATCTCCGACACCGAGATCGCTCGGCGCTCCCAGGCCGAGGCGGACCGGATCCTGGAGGAGGCCCGCCGGGAGGCGGAGGAGATCCGGGCCGAGGCCGACGACTACGTCGACAGCAAGCTCGCGAACTTCGAGGTCGTGCTCACCAAGACGATCGGCTCGGTGGACCGGGGCCGCGAGAAGCTGCTCGGCCGGGGGCCCGGGCTGGACGAGCACGGCTACGCGGACGCGGAGGCGCCCGAACGCAGCCACGACCCCGAGACGCAGCGGCAGCAGGCGGACGCCTACGTGGACACCAAGCTGGCGACCTTCGAGGCGGTGCTCTCCAAGACCCTGGAGGCCGTCGGGCGCGGCCGGCAGAAGCTGCTGGGCCGGGTGCCGACGGACGACCTCGGCGCGCACATGGCCGCCCAGGACGCGGCGGCCGGCCAGCCCTCCCGCTCGGCGAGCGACGCGGACTTCCTGGCGGGCCTGGCCGAACCCCAGCCCGTGCAGGTGCCGATCCCGGCGCAGGCGGAGCCGGTGTACGACACGTACGGCTATCAGCAGCCCCAGCAGCAGGACGGTTACGCCTACCAGGCCCACCAGGACCCGTACGCGGGCTACCAGCAGCAGCCCGACCCGTATGCCGGGTACCAGCAGCAGCCGGACCCGTACGCGGCGTACCAGGACCCGCAGGCCCAGGCCCCGATGCAGAGCACGCAGCCGTCGTTGGACGAGACGAGCTTCTTCGACACGAGCATGATCAATCTGGACCAGCTGCGCCAGTACGAACAGGGGCGCTAGGGCCGGATTGGGCTCAGGGCGCGGCGCCGGGTATCCTGGCTCTTCGGTCGCGCGTATGCGCCGCGATCCATGCTGCCCTCAAGTGGTGGAATTTTTGATCTTCAGCGATCTGTGAAAGCAGGAACGGCCCTGAACACCCGCCTCGACCACCGCAACCCCCTCGTGTTCGACACGCACGAGCTGGGTCGGCGTCCTGGTGCCATGCAGCGGCTGTCCCGTGAGATCGCGGCACCGGCGGACCTCGGTCTCGCCGGTGTCATCGGAGTGCCGGAAGGCGCCCCGGTGAAGCTCGACCTCCGCCTGGAGTCGGTCATGGAAGGGGTGCTTGTCACAGGCACCGCCCGTGCATCGGCCGTAGGGGAGTGCGTAAGGTGTCTGGAGGCCGTCGAGCGCGAGCTCAAGGCGGACTTCCAGGAGATGTTCTCGTACCCTGACGCCGACGACCGGGGCCGCGCAAAGGCGGAGCCGGCCGACGACGCCGAGGACGACGAGGACATGCTCTTCCTCGAGGACGGCTTGTTCGACCTCGAACCCGTGCTGCGTGACGCGGTGGTGCTCGCACTGCCGATGCAGCCGGTGTGCCGGGAGGACTGTCTCGGACTGTGCCCCGATTGCGGGCTCAGCCTGAACGACGACCCGGAGCACCACCACGACGCCGTCGACATCCGTTGGGCGGCATTGCAGGAACTCGTCGTGACCGATCAGGACGACGAGAAGGACAATATGAGCGGCACTGCATCTGACGACGTTCAGAGCGCCGCCGAGAAGCAGGAGAAGTAGCCGTGGCTGTTCCGAAGCGGAAGATGTCGCGCAGCAACACGCGCCACCGCCGGTCGCAGTGGAAGGCTGCGGTCCCCACCCTGGTTTCGTGTGAGCGTTGCCAGGAGCCGAAGCTCCAGCACATTGCGTGCCCGAGCTGCGGCACCTACAACAAGCGCCAGGTCCTCGAGGTCTGAGCGGCTGGTGAGAGGCGCAATGTCTGAGCTGTCCAACGCTGAGAAGCAGGCAGACAGTAACAACGCGGCCTCGTCCCACACGCTTCTGGAAGGGCGGCTCGGGTATCGACTCGAGTCCGCCCTTCTGGTGCGTGCTCTGACCCACCGCTCGTACGCGTATGAGAACGGCGGTCTGCCCACCAACGAGCGGCTGGAGTTCCTCGGGGACTCCGTGCTGGGCCTGGTGGTCACGGACACGCTGTACACGACCCACCCCGATCTCCCCGAAGGCCAGCTGGCCAAGCTTCGGGCCGCGGTGGTCAACTCGCGCGCACTCGCGGAGGTGGGGCGCGGCCTCGACCTCGGCTCCTTCATCCGGCTCGGCCGGGGCGAAGAGGGCACGGGCGGCCGGGACAAGGCCTCCATCCTCGCCGACACCCTTGAAGCGGTGATCGGCGCGGTCTACCTCGACCAGGGCCTCGACGCGGCCTCGGAGCTGGTCCACCGGCTCTTCGACCCGCTCATCGAGAAGTCCTCGAACCTCGGGGCCGGCCTGGACTGGAAGACCAGCCTCCAGGAGCTCACGGCCGCCGAAGGTCTTGGCGTACCGGAATACCTGGTCACCGAGACCGGCCCGGACCACGAGAAGACGTTCACCGCTGCCGCCCGCGTCGGTGGTGTCTCGTACGGCACCGGCACCGGCCGCAGCAAGAAGGAAGCGGAACAGCAGGCGGCGGAGTCCGCCTGGCGCGGTATCCGTACCGCGGCGGACGAGCGGATCGCGGCGCAAGCCCTTTCCGCCGCCGCTCCGGCCGAGGACGGCGGGGCGCCGAAGCCCGCCGACCCGGCGCCGGACGCCTGACCGCCTTCTTTTACAGTGACCCCGTCGCACCTCGGTGCGGCGGGGTTTTCCCGTTCGCCCCCACGTCCCACCCCGGAGGAACGCCGTGCCAGAGCTGCCCGAAGTCGAAGTGGTGCGGCGCGGTCTGGAGCGCTGGGTGGCCGGCCGGACCGTCGAGTCCGTCGAGGTCCTGCACCCGCGGGCCGTACGGCGCCACCCGGGCGGCGGGGCCGACTTCGCGGCGCGGCTGGCCGGGCAGACCATCGGGGTGCCGCGGCGGCGCGGCAAGTACCTGTGGCTGCCCCTGGAGGGGCGGGACCTGTCCGTGCTGGGGCATCTGGGGATGAGCGGGCAGCTCCTCGTGCAGCCCGAGGACGCTCCGGACGAGAAGCACCTGCGGATCCGCGTGCGGTTCGACGATGAGGCCGGGACGGAACTGCGCTTCGTGGACCAGCGGACCTTCGGCGGGCTCTCGTTGCACGAAACGGTCCCCGACAGCACGGACGGGCTGCCCGACGTCATCGCGCACATCGCGCGGGACCCCCTGGATCCGCTGTTCGACGAGGGCGCCTACCACCTCGCGCTGCGCGCCAAGCGGACCACCGTCAAGCGGGCGCTGCTGGACCAGTCGCTGATCAGCGGGGTCGGCAACATCTACGCGGACGAGGCGCTGTGGCGCGCCAAACTGCACTACGAGCGCCCCACGGCCACCCTCACGCGCCCCCGGAGCGCGGAACTCCTCGGCCATGTGCGGGACGTCATGAACGCGGCCCTCGCCGTCGGCGGCACCAGCTTCGACAGCCTCTACGTCAACGTGAACGGCGAGTCCGGCTACTTCGACCGCTCGCTCGACGCCTACGGGCGGGAGGACGAGCCGTGCCGGCGCTGCGGTACGCCGATGCGCCGCCGCCCGTGGATGAACCGGTCGAGCTACTTCTGCCCGCGCTGTCAGCGGCCGCCGCGCGTCTCGTCGTAGGACTCCCGGGCGGTCAGCACCTGCGGCATGCTCCCCTCCAGGAAGTGGATCAGGGAGAGCAGCCGGTCCGCGACCTCGACGCCGAGCGGGGTCAGTTCGTAGTCGACGCGGGGCGGGTTCGTCGGCTGCGCCTCGCGGTTGACGATCCCGTCGCGCTCCAGCGCGTGCAGGGTCTGGGAGAGCATCTTCTCGCTCACGCCTTCCACCCGTCGGCGCAGCTCGTTGAAGCGGCACGGGCCCTCGCGCAGGGCGCCCACGGTGAGGCTGCCCCAGCGGCCCGTGACGTGCTCCAGGGTCTCGCGGGACGGGCAGGCACGCGCGAAGGCGTCGAACGGGAGGTTCGGGTCGGCGCCCTCGGCGCCCTCGGTACAGATGGCTGATGTCTCCATGAAGAGAGCGTACCCCCGCGCAGCGCTAACTATGGGGTTGCGCTTTCTAAAAGTTAGTGCTTTTCTTCTCGGGTCGCACCACGCCCCGCGGTGCGGCGAGACTTCCCCGAGGAGAGATCCACCGTGTCCGCTACCACGCACACCCCCGTTGTCGCGATCGCCTACCACTCCGGCTACGGCCATACCGCCGTCATCGCCGAGGCCGTTCGGGCCGGTGCCGCCGAGGCCGGCGCCACCGTCCACCTGATCAAGGTCGACGAGATCGACGACGCGCAGTGGGAGCTGCTCGACGGCTCCGACGCCATCGTCTTCGGCTCCCCGACCTACATGGGCACCGCCTCCGGCGCCTTCCACGTCTTCGCCGAGGCCACCTCGAAGCGCTGGTTCGGCGATGTCTGGCAGGACAAGGTCGCGGCGGGCTTCACGAACTCCGCCTCCAAGAGCGGCGACAAGCTGAACACCCTGCAGTACTTCCAGATGCTGGCCTCGCAGCACGGCATGAGCTGGGTCAACCTGGGTCTGAAGCCGGGCTGGAACTCCAGCACCGGTTCCGAGAACGACCTCAACCGCCTCGGCTTCTCCTCCGGCGCGGCCGCCCAGTCCAACGCCGACGAGGGTGCGGACGCCGTCCACAAGGCCGACATCGCGACCGCCGAGCACCTCGGCCGCCGCGTCGCCGAGCACACCCGCGTCGTCATCGCGGGCCGCGCCGCCCTGGCCGCGCTCTAGCCCCGGCTGCGTCCGTAGCGGGCTAGAAGCCGAAGTCCTGCGTCCACCAGGGGCCGCCGTCGGCGAAGTACGCGCCGACGCCCAGGGTGCGGAACTCGCAGTTCAGGATGTTCGCCTTGTGGCCCGGGCTGTTCATCCAGGCCTTCATCACGGCCTGGGCGTCGCCCTGGCCGCGGGCGATGTTCTCGCCGGCCATGCCCGAGATGCCGGCCTTCGTGGCGCGGTCCCAGGGGGTGTTCCCGTCCGGGTCCGTGTGGTCGAAGAAGCCGCGGACGGCCATGTCCTTGCTGAAGGCCCCGGCCAGCGCCGCCAGCGGCGGGTTGGCCCGGACCGGCCCGCAGCCGGCCTGCGCGCGCTCCTGGTTCACCAGGGCCAGTACGGCGGCCTCCTCGGCGGAGTGCCCGTCGCCGGGGGTCGGGGTGGCCGGTGCCGGCGCCGGGGTCCTGGTCGCCGGCTTCGAGGGCGCGGGGGCGGGCGCCTTCTGAGGGGTCTTGGTGGAGGGCGCGACCGAGGGGGAGGCGCTCGGCGAGGGCGATGCGGACGGGCTCGGCGAGGCCGACGGCGACGGGGAGGCCGACGGGCTGGGGGAGGCGTCGGGGGTGGTGGAGGGGTGGCCGTTCAGGCTGGCGAGTCCGCCCTGCTGCTGCAGCGTGTTGTCGGGGCTCGCCGAGGCCTTCGCCTTCGCCCGCGTGTCACCCGCGGAACCCTTTGCGCCGACCCCCACGTAGGGGAAGGAGTGGCCGACCGGCACCATGCCGGTGGTGACCGCCGCCGTGCCCAGGGCCACGGCCACCGAGACACCCAGCAGGCCGTTGCGCACGGCGGTGCCGCGCTTGCCACCGCGGCGCGGCGCGGCGTGAAGTCGGTGGCGTCCCATCGGCCTCGTGCCTTCCTTACCAGATCAAGATCGTCCTTTTCTCACCCAAACGGGTGAGTTCATTGGTGCGCGACTGTACGCCATGGGGCCAGGGGGCGATGTGCCCCGAAAGTGTTTGCCCGGTTAGCGTTCACGCATGAATGAAGATGTCCGCATGACCGCCTGGGTGCGCGGCCGTGTACAGGGAGTGGGCTTCCGCTGGTTCACCAGGGAGAACGCACTGGAGATCGGCGGAGTGATCGGCTTCGCACTCAATCTCGACGACGGGCGAGTGCAGGTGGTGGCGGAAGGTCAACGTGAGAATTGCCACCGGCTGCTGGATTGGCTGCGGTCGGCCGACACGCCCGGCAGGGTGGACGGGGTGACAGAGATCTGGGGCACACCGCGCGGTGGCTACGACGGGTTCGGGATCCGCTGACCGATCGACTGATCATGTACTGATCACATCCGCGGACCGCCCACAGGCGGTCGGAACTGCGCGTTCTCCGTCGACGCGTTGCCGACACGGAGGATCCGTGGAAGGCTCGGAGTTGAGGATGATCTCCATGCCCCGTGCAGGGGCCGGGCCGCCCGCCGATACGGGGCGTGATCGTGTTGACCGTCAAACTTTTTGGTGAGACGCTGGAAGCCCCGCGCACCTGAGCTGTTTGGCAGTGTTGGCAGTACCAAGCGCAGTGACCGTCAGTCGCTGCCGGACATCCGCGGGTGCGATTCCCTCACGACCCACACCGCTTCGGTCGGTCACTCAGTGTGGAGGACCATCCATCATGGCAAAGGCGCTTCTCGGTTACGTCGGCGGTTCCGATCCGCGACTCCTCGCCGAGATGCGACGGCTTCAGCAGCGCGTCCAGGACCTCGAGTCCGAGCTCGTACGGATTCAGTCCGAAAATGACGCGCTGAACGCGGCCGCCGCTCAGCACGACGGAGACTCGCTGCTGGACAGCATCGATATCGACGTACCCCAGGCGGAGCCTGCGCTCACCTGATCCCATAACGTCGCTCGACTCCAGCCTCGCATGATCTGCAAGGGACGCTCCGGCGTCCCTTCTTTCTTTGGCCGCCGATTCCTTTAACGTCTGTCGTGCCCTGCACCTTCATGGGCGAAACCGAACGTGAAAGGTAGAGTCCGGCGGCGTGCACCTCAAGTCCCTGACCCTGCGCGGTTTCAAATCGTTTGCTTCCGCCACCACCCTGCGCTTCGAACCCGGCATCACCTGCGTCGTGGGTCCGAACGGCTCAGGCAAGTCCAACGTGGTGGACGCGCTGTCCTGGGTCATGGGCGAACAAGGCGCCAAATCCCTGCGCGGCGGGAAGATGGAAGACGTCATCTTCGCCGGAACCACCGGCCGCCCGCCGCTCGGGCGCGCCGAGGTCTCGCTGACGATCGACAACTCCGACGGCGCACTGCCCATCGACTACGCCGAAGTCACCATCACCCGGATCATGTTCCGCGGCGGCAGCAGCGAATACCAGATCAACGGGGACACCTGCCGCCTCCTCGACATCCAGGAACTGCTGTCCGATTCCGGCATCGGCCGCGAGATGCACGTCATCGTCGGACAGGGCCAGCTGGACTCCGTCCTGCACGCCGATCCCATGGGGCGCCGCGCCTTCATCGAGGAGGCGGCCGGCGTACTGAAGCACCGCAAGCGCAAGGAGAAGGCGCTGCGGAAACTGGACGCGATGCAGGCCAACCTCGCGCGCGTGCAGGACCTCAACGAAGAGCTGCGGCGCCAGCTGAAGCCGCTGGGGCGGCAGGCGGCGGTGGCCCGGCGGGCGGCCGTGATCCAGGCGGACCTGCGGGACGCGCGGCTGCGGCTGCTCGCCGACGACCTCGTCACGCTGCGGCGGGCGCTCGACGGGGAGATCGCGGACGAGGCCGCGCTGAAGGAGCGCAAGGAGGCCGCCGAGGCGCAGCTCGCGGGCGCGCTGCGGCGCGAGGCGGAGCTGGAACAGGCCGTACGGGAACTCGCGCCGCGGCTCCAGCGGGCGCAGCAGAGCTGGTACGAGCTCTCGCAACTCGCCGAACGGGTGCGGGGGACCGCGTCCCTGGCGGACGCGCGGGTCAAGAGCGCGACGGCTCCGATGGAGGAGGAGCGGCGGGGGCGCGACCCGGAGGAGATGGAGCGGGAGGCCGCGCGGATCCGTGAGCAGGAGGCGGAACTGACGGCGGCTCTGGAGGCCGCCTCGCGCGCGCTGGAGGACACGGCGGCGCACCGGGCGGAGCTGGAGCGGGCGCTGGCCGAGGAGGAGCGGCGGCTGCGGGACGCGGCGCGGGCCATCGCCGACCGGCGCGAGGGGCTGGCCCGGCTGACGGGGCGGCTCGGCGCGGCCCGGTCGCGGGCGGGCGCGGCGCAGGCCGAGATCGACCGGCTGGTCGCGGCGCGCGACGAGGCGGAGTCCCGGGCGGTGGCGGCACAGGAGGAGTACGAGGCACTGGCCGAGGAGGTCGGCGGCCTCGACGACCCGTCGGTGGACGCGGATCACGAGGCGGCACGGGCGGCGCTGGCCTCGGCGGAGGCCGAGCTGTCCGCGGCACGGGACGCGGTCACCGCGGCGGAGCGGTCGCGGGCGGCGGTCTCGGCGCGCCGGGACGCGCTGGCGCTCGGGCTGCGCCGCAAGGACGGTACGGGGGCGCTGCTCGCGGCGCGCGAACGGCTGGTCGGGCTGCTGGGGCCGGCGGCGGAGCGGCTGTCGGTGACCCCGGGGTACGAGGTGGCGGTGGCCGCCGCGCTGGGTTCGGCGGCGGACGCGCTGACGGTGTCGTCCCCGGCCGCGGCCGCCGAGGCGATCCGCCACCTCCGCACCGCCGACGCGGGCCGCGCCACGCTCCTGATCGCCCCGGCCCATGCCCTTGCGGGCCGGGTTGCGGATGCTGCGGGACCCGCTGCAGTGCCGGGCCAGGCGTCGGGTGCGGGGCCCGCTCCAGTGGACCCTGCCCTCCCGGGGCAATCACCGGGCGCCGCGGGTCCGGCTGTTCTGCCGGGCCAGGTGTCGGCCCCGGGCTCTGCCGCGACGGACTCCGGCCTCCCGGGCGGTGGCTCGGCTGAGGGCAGACCGTCCGCCGGTCCGGCTTCGGCCGGGGCCGGAGGAGTCCCCCACCCCGCCCCTTCCCGAGACGAGGCTCTGCCCGGACCCGCGCCTCAAACGCCTGCGGGGCTGGGGAGTGGGGCGCGGGGTTCTGCCCCGAACCCGGCGTCGAACCGAGCCGAGCCGGCCGGCGCAGCGGCGGCACGCTCAGCCTCGCCGGCGATTGAGGCGCGGGCTCTGGGGCGGAGCCCCGGCGGTGGGTGCGTGGGCGAAGCCGTCGTAGGGCTGGTGCACGGGGACGCCGAGGTGGGGCGGGCGCTCGCGTGGGTGCTGCGGGACCACTTCGTGGTCGGGACGCTCCAGGAGGCCGAAGGCCTTGTCGCGGCGCGGCCCGAGGCGGTGGCCGTGACCCTGGACGGGGACCTGCTCGGCGCGCACCTCGCGCACGGCGGCTCCGCGGCGGTGCCCAGCCTGATCGAGGTGCAGGCCGCCGTCGACGAGGCCGCGGCGGAGCTGGCCCGGCTCGACGGGCAGTGCACCGAACTGGCCGCCGCCCTGGCCGCCGCCCAGGCACGGCGGCAGGACGCCGCGTCCCTGGTCGAGGAGGCCGCCGAGCGGCGCCGGGCGGCCGAACAGGCCCGGGCCGGAGTCGCACAGCAGCTCGGCCGGCTCGCCGGGCAGGCGAAGGGGGCCGTCGGCGAAGCCGAGCGCAGCGCCTCCGCCGCGGCCAAGGCCCAGGACGCGCTCGAACAGGCGCTGGCCGACGTGGAGGAATGCGCGGAACGGCTGGCCACGGCCGAAGAGATGCCCGTGGAGGACGAGCCCGACACCGCGGTGCGGGACCGGCTCGCCGCCGACGGGGCCAACGCCCGGCAGACCGAGATGGAGGCCCGGCTCCAGCTGCGGACCCACGAGGAGCGGGTCAAGGGCCTGGCCGGACGAGCCGATTCACTCGATCGGGGGGCCCGCGCGGAACGGGACGCCCGCGCCCGCGCCGAGCGGCGCCGGGCCCGGCTGCGGCACGAGGCCGAGGTGGCCCGGGCGGTCGCCGACGGCGCCCGCCAGCTCCTCGCGCACGTGGAGGTCTCCCTCCTGCGCGCCGACGAGGAGCGCGCCTCGGCGGAGTACGCCAAGGGGCTGCGCGAGCGGGAGCTGGGCGAGGCCCGCAACAGCGGCCGCGACCTGAAGGGCGAGCTCGACAAGCTCACCGACTCCGTGCACCGCGGCGAGGTGCTCGGCGCCGAGAAGCGGCTGCGCATCGAGGCCCTGCAGGACAAGGCGCTGGAGGACTTCGGCATGGAGGCCGCCGTGCTCGTCGCCGAGTACGGCCCCGACCAGCCGGTCCCGCCCTCCCCGCCCGCCGAGGGGGAGGAGCTGCCCGAGGACCCCGAGCACCCCCGGAACCGCCCCGGCCCCTTCGTCCGCGACCGCCAGGAGAAGCGGCTCAAGGCCGCCGAGCGCGCCTACCAGCAGCTCGGCAAGGTCAACCCGCTCGCCCTCGAGGAGTTCGCCGCGCTGGAGGAGCGCCACCAGTTCCTCAGCGAACAGCTCGAGGACCTGCGCAAGACCCGCGCCGACCTCCTTCAGGTGGTGAAGGAGGTCGACGAGCGCGTCGAGCAGGTCTTCACCGAGGCCTACCGGGACACGGCCCGCGAGTTCGAGGGGGTGTTCTCGCGGCTGTTCCCCGGCGGCGAGGGCCGGCTGATCCTCACCGACCCCGACAACATGCTGACCACCGGGGTCGACGTCGAGGCTCGCCCGCCGGGCAAGAAGGTCAAGCGGCTGTCGCTGCTCTCCGGCGGCGAGCGCTCGCTGACCGCCGTGGCCCTGCTGGTGTCCATCTTCAAGGCGCGGCCCAGCCCGTTCTACGTGATGGACGAGGTCGAGGCCGCGCTGGACGACACCAACCTGCAGCGGCTGATCCGGATCATGGAGGAGCTCCAGGAGAGCTCGCAGCTGATCGTCATCACGCACCAGAAGCGGACGATGGAGGTCGCGGACGCGCTCTACGGCGTCTCGATGCAGGGGGACGGGGTCTCCAAGGTCATCAGCCAACGCCTCCGCTGAGGACCCATTGCTTCAAGAAGTGAACACAATCACCCTGACGTCCGGTTCATGTGAACTTCACGCAGACTATTGACTTCAGAAAATGAACACATAGGCTCGCTCCGCTGTCTCCCGCCTTCGGGTGGTGCCCGATCTTGAACTGTGCGCCACTGGGAGGACGGACAAAACCCCCACGGAGCACACCTTGACCAGCAGCACAGCGCAGCAAGCGGCGGCAGGCGGCGGCGGACGCGCCGCGCAACCCGACCACCTCGGCCACGTCATCTTCATCACCGCGGCCGCGGCCATGGGCGGCTTCCTCTTCGGCTACGACAGCTCCGTCATCAACGGCGCCGTCGTCGCGATCCGCGACCGGTTCGACGTCGGATCCGAGGCCCTCGCCCAGGTGATCGCCGCCGCGCTGATCGGCTGTGCGCTCGGTGCCGCCACCGCGGGCCGCATCGCCGACCGGATCGGCCGCATCCGCTGTATGCAGATCGCCGCCGCCCTCTTCACCGCGAGCGCGATCGGCTCGGCCCTCCCCTTCGCCCTCTGGGACCTCGCCATGTGGCGCGTGATCGGCGGCTTCGGCATCGGCATGGCCTCCGTCATCGGCCCCGCCTACATCGCCGAGGTGTCCCCGCCCGCCTACCGCGGCCGGCTCGCCTCCTTCCAGCAGGCCGCCATCGTCATCGGCATCGCCATCTCCCAGCTCGTCAACTGGGGCATCCTGAACCTCGCCGACGGCGACCAGCGCGGCGTGATCGGCGGCCTCGAGGCCTGGCAGTGGATGCTCGGCGTCATGGTGGTCCCGGCCGTGCTCTACGGGCTGATGTCCTTCGTCATCCCGGAGTCCCCGCGCTTCCTGATCTCCGTGAACCGCACCGAGCAGGCCAAGCAGGTGCTGCGCGAGGTCGAGGGCTCGCACGTCGACCTGGACGCGCGCGTCCTCGAGATCGAGCGCGCCATGCGCTCCGAGCACAAGTCCACCTTCCGGGACCTGCTCGGCGGCCGCTTCGGCCTGCTGCCCATCGTCTGGATCGGCATCGGCCTGTCCGTCTTCCAGCAGCTCGTCGGCATCAACGTGATCTTCTACTACAGCTCCTCGCTGTGGCAGTCCGTCGGCATCGACCCGACCAGCTCCTTCCTCTACTCCTTCACCACGTCGATCATCAACATCATCGGCACCGTGATCGCGATGATCTTCGTCGACCGGATCGGCCGCAAGCCGCTCGCCCTCATCGGCTCGGCGGGCATGGCCGTCTCCCTCGGCCTCGCCGCGTGGGCGTTCTCCTACAAGTCCGACGTCGCCGGCGAGATCTCCATGCCCGAGACCCAGGGCACAGTCGCGCTCGTCGCCGCGCACTCCTTCGTGCTCTTCTTCGCCCTGTCCTGGGGCGTGGTGGTCTGGGTGCTGCTTGGCGAGATGTTCCCGAACCGCATCCGGGCCGCGGCCCTCGGTGTCGCCGCCGCGGCCCAGTGGGTCGCCAACTGGGTCATCACCGTCTCGTTCCCGACGCTCTCGGACTGGAACCTGTCCGGCGCGTACGTCATCTACACGGCCTTCGCCCTGCTCTCGATCCCGTTCATCCTCAAGTGGGTGCCGGAGACCAAGGGCAAGGCGCTGGAGGAGATGGGGTAACCAATCCCCGCCACCACCCCCTCTCCTCGCTACTGCCCCGGCTCAGTCCTTGAGCCGGGGCAGTACCTGTTCGCACAGCAGGTGCAGGCTGCGCCAGCCCTCGTCCAGGGGCATCCCGCCGCACAGCGGGTGCAGCACCAGGTTCCCCGCCTCGCCCGCCTCCCGGGCGTACGCCACCGCCTCCTCCGGGGTGAGGATCCGGTAGACGCCCTCCGCGCGCAGCTCCGCCACCGAGCGCGCGGACGACCGTACGGCGCTGCGGATGTCCTTGGACTGCCACGAGGCGTACATGCCCGCCTCGTGCAGGAAGCGCTCGCCGTGCTCGGCCCAGGTCCGGTCCGGATCCTCGGAGATGTGCAGCAGCGGGGTCTGGGCCGCGGGCATCATGCAGAAGCCCTCCGTGCCGTACTCGGCCAGCTTCGCCTGGTAGTACGCCTCCAGCTCCGGCAGGTGCGCGCTCGGGAAGAACGGCAGCCCGAGCCGGGCCGCGCGCCGGGCGGCCGCCTCGGAGCTGCCGCCGACCAGGAGCATCGGGTGCGGCTGCGTGAAGGGCCGCGGGGTGACCCGCACGGTGCGGCCGCGGTACTCGAAGGGCTCGCCGGTCCACGCCTTCAGCAGGGTCTCCAGCAGCTCGTCCTGGAGCCGGCCGCGCCGGCCCCACTCCACGCCGTGCTGCTCGTACTCCTCCGGCCGGTAGCCGATGCCCGCGACCGTGACCAGGCGTCCGCCGCTCAACAGGTCGAGGACGGCGATGTCCTCGGCCACCTTCAACGGGTCGTACAGCGGGCCGATGATCGCCGAGACGGTGACGGCGATCCGGCGGGTGGCGCCGAAGACGGCGCCCGCGAAGGCGAAGGGGGAGGGCAGCCAGTTGTTGCCGGTGCCGTGGTGCTCCTCGGTCTGGACGGTGTCGATCCCGCGGTCGTCCGCGTAACGGGCCATCTCCAGCGCCGCCTTGTAACGGGCGGAGAGGGACTCGGGGGTGCCGTTCGGGTCGACGAGATTGAACCGGGCCACGGTGATGGGCATGGAGAAGTCCCCCTTCGCCGGATGTGGGTGGGCGGGCGAAGGGGGACGTTAGCTGACGCAGCGTCAGTTGGACAGGGATCCGGCGAGCTCGCGCCCCCCGGCCGCGGCCGGCTCCGCCGGCGCCGTGCGCGGGAGTGCGGCGTACAGCACGGCGGAGGTGAGGATGCCCGCCGCCCAGCCCAGGCCGTTCTCGCCGATCCAGGTGGAGGAGAGCGGTCCGCTGAACCAGTCCACCTTGGTGAACAGCAGGCCCACGACGAGGGCGAGGCCCCACGCGGTCATCGCCTGCCAGGCGAAACCGGCCCGGTACCAGTAGGCGCTGGTCCGCGTGGTGTCCAGCAGTGCGGGGCCGTCGTACGTCCTGCCGCACAGCATGTCCACGCCGAAGACGCCGATCCACGCGGAGAAGGCCACGGCCAGCAACGTCAGGAAGGAGATGAAGGAGCCGAAGAAGCTGGTCGCCACCACCATCAGCAGGAAGCCGAAGACCAGGCTGATCGCGGCGTTGACGCTGACGGCCCAGGCGCGCGGGACCTTGATGCCGAGGGTCTGCGCGGTGAAGCCGGCCGAGTACATGGACATCGAGTTGATCAGCAGCATGCCGACGAGCGCGATGAGCAGGTACGGGACCGCGATCCAGGTCGGCAGCAGCTCCCCGATGAAGGAGACCGGGTCCTGGGCGGTGGCCAGGTCCGGAGTGCCGACGGCCATGACCGCGCCCATCAGGACCATGGGGAGGACGACCACGCCGGCGCCGCCGATCGTCGCGCCCACCATGGCCCTGGAGGAGGCGGTGCGGGGCAGGTAGCGGGTGAAGTCGGGGCCGGACGGGACCCAGCTGATGCCGCCGGCCGCGATGGTTCCGATGCCCGCGATCATCATCGCCGTGGAGCCGGCCGGCTTGCCGAAGACGGCCGACCAGTCGGTGGTGAAGACCAGGTACCCGAGGACGAGCACGCTGAAGGCGCCGAAGAGGTACGTGGACCACTTCGAGCAGACGCGCAGTGCGTTGATGCCGAGGCCGGAGACCACGAAGGTGCAGCCCACGAAGAACAGCAGGGTGACGACGATGAGGGGGGTGTTGCTCTCGATGCCGAAGAGCAGGTCGAGCACGGTCAGGACGGCGTAGGCGCCGCTGACCGCGTTGATGGTCTCCCAGCCCCAGCGGGCCACCCAGATCAGCGCGCCCGGGAAGAGGTTGCCGCGCTGCCCGAAGACGGCCCGCGACAGGGCCATGCCGGGGGCGCCGCCCCGCTTGCCGGCGATCGAGATCAGGCCGACGATCCCGTACGAGACGACCGGCGCGGCGATCGCGACGACCAGCACCTGCCAGATGTTGAGCTTGTTGAAGATCACCAGGCCGGCGCCCATGGTCAGCAGCAGCACGCTGATGTTGGCGGCGACCCAGGTGGGGACGAGCTCTCGGACGCGGCCGCCGCGCTCGCTGTCGGGGACGGGCTCCAGGCCGCGGGTCTCGACCGCGGTCTCTTCGGCAGGCATGCGGTACTCCGTGGGGGAGGGTGCGGGGGAAGCTGCCCATCATCGTAGGTTTGACGCTAAAACGACAAATAGAGGCTTCCGTCCCGGTGTGAACCTCCAGGGTCCGAGTTCTGGGGCGCCCGTGGCCGATACTGGTCTCGTTATGGACATCCTCATCCTTGCTGTAGTCATCGCCCTGGTCGCGGTCGGCGCGATCAGCGGGCTCGTGGTCAGCAGCCGCAAGAAGAAGCAGCTGCCGCCCCCGGCACCGTCGCAGACGCCGACCATCACTGCCCCGCCTGCCGAACCGCAGGTGGGGGAGGACGCCGTAGAGACGGCGGAAGAGCCGCGCCGCACCATCGAGGAGGTCGCGCTCCCGGAGGCGGAGGCCGAGGCTCCCGTCGAGGTGCCCGTCGAGGAGGCGGTCCCGGCCGCCCCCGCGATCGAGGTGCCCGAGCCCACGGCCGGCCGCCTGGTCCGGCTGCGCGCCCGGCTCGCCCGGTCGCAGAACTCCCTCGGCAAGGGGCTGCTCACGCTGCTCTCCCGGGAGCACCTCGACGAGGACACCTGGGAGGAGATCGAGGAAACCCTCCTCGTCGCCGACGTCGGCGTCGTCCCGACCCAGGAGCTGGTCGACCGGCTCCGCGAGCGGGTCAAGGTGCTCGGCACCCGTACCCCGGCGGACCTGCGCGCCCTGCTGAAGGAGGAGCTGCTGACGCTGGTCGGCACCGACTTCGACCGCGTCGTGAAGACCGAGAGCGGCGAGGACACCCCGGGCGTGATCATGGTCGTCGGCGTCAACGGCACCGGCAAGACCACCACCACCGGCAAGCTGGCCCGCGTGCTCGTCGCCGACGGCCGCAGCGTGGTGCTCGGCGCGGCCGACACCTTCCGCGCGGCCGCCGCCGACCAGCTCCAGACCTGGGGCGAGCGCGTCGGCGCCCGCACCGTCCGCGGCGCCGAGGGCGGCGACCCCGCCTCGATCGCCTACGACGCGGTCAAGGAGGGCATCGCCGAGGGCGCCGACGTGGTGCTCATCGACACCGCCGGCCGCCTGCACACCAAGACCGGCCTCATGGACGAGCTCGGCAAGGTCAAGCGCGTCGTGGAGAAGCACGGCCCGCTCGACGAGATCCTGCTGGTCCTCGACGCCACCACCGGGCAGAACGGCCTGACCCAGGCCCGGGTCTTCGCGGAGGTCGTGGACATCACCGGCATCGTGCTGACCAAGCTCGACGGCACCGCCAAGGGCGGCATCGTCGTCGCCGTCCAGCGCGAGCTGGGCGTCCCGGTCAAGCTCGTCGGCCTCGGCGAGGGCGCGGACGACCTGGCGCCCTTCGAGCCGGAGGCGTTCGTGGACGCCCTGATCGGCGACTGAGCGCGCTCCGCGGGTACGTACGCCGGTGCCCCCGTGTTCCGTCCGGAACGCGGGGGCACCGGCATGTGGAGCGGGCGGGCGGCGGCTACCTGCGGAAGCGGTGGCACAGGTAGGCGAGCGTGCCCAGCAGCAGCCGGGCCTGCGGCGGGTCCCCGGCGGTGTCGAGCGCGGGCGGCCGCAGCCAGCCGACCGGTCCGAGCCCGGCCCGGTCGGACGGCGGGGCCGTGACGTGGGCCCCGTGCCCCAGGGCGAGCAGGTCGAGGTCGGCGTCGTCCCAGCCCATCCGGTACAGCAGCTCGGGCAGTTCGGCCGCCGCGCCCGGGGCCACGAAGAACTGCGCCCGGCCGTCCGGCGTCACGATGACCGGCCCGAGCGGCAGGCCCATCCGCTCCAGCCGGACCAGCGCCCGCCGCCCGGCCTCCTCGGAGACCTCGATGACGTCGAAGGAGCGGCCGACGGGGAGCAGCACCGCCGCGCCGGGGTACTCGCCCCAGGCCTCGGTGACCTCGTCCAGGGTGGCCCCGGCCTTGACGGCCGGGGCGAAGTCCAGCGGATGCGCCCCGGGGGCGGCGCACCGCGGGTCCCCGCAGGAGCAGTCCCGGGCGGGCGCCGCGGCGCGGGCGCCGGGGACCACGTCCCAGCCCCACAGCCCGGTGTACTCCGCCACCGCCGTGCACTCCGAGGTCCGGCCGCGGCGCCGGACGCCGGAACGGAACTCCCTGGTGCCACGGCTGCCGCCGATCGTGAAGCCCATGCCCATGCCCCCTCCAACGGGTCGGACGCACCGGTGGTTACGACGTCGGTGGGAACCAGCGGCGGGGCGGTCCGCCGCCGGGAGCCGTCCGATCCCGCCCGGCGCGCTCCTCGCCGTGCACGCCCCGGACGCACTCCAGTCCAACCAAGCCGTTTCACCTCGGTGTCAAGTGAATCGCGCCTGGCGGGTGGCTAGTTCATTCGAAGGGGTGGCGAATGGTGGCGTTTCTGGAATCGACCTCGCCGAAGGGGTGATCGTAGGATTACTTTCAGTGCACGAACCCCGAAAGCAGACCCGTCCGTGGGTATGCCGGAGGCAATGTGTGGAGGACTTGTGAAGGTCCGTGGCGGCGCTTGCCGCCCCCGCCAGGGTTTCGTGAGGAAGAGGCTGAGCGGATGGGGGCGTTCCAGTGAGCGGCAACGGCGCAAGCGGAACGATGGACGACTCTGCTGCGCGCAATGAACAGCTGACTTCGTGGTTCGTCCGCAGCGGCTGGTCCAAGGGCGAGCTGGCCCGCCAGGTCAACCGGCGGGCCCGCCAGATGGGCGCCCACCACATCAGCACGGACACCTCCCGGGTGCGCCGCTGGCTCGACGGCGAACAGCCCCGCGAGCCCGTCCCGCGGATCCTCTCCGAGCTGTTCTCGGAGCGCTTCGGCTCGGTCATCGCCATCGAGCAGCTCGGCCTGCGCACCGCCCACCAGACGCCCTCCGTCTCCGGCGTCGACCTGCCCTGGGCCGGTCCCCAGACCGTCGACCTGCTCGGCGAGTTCTCCCGCAGCGACCTGATGCTGGCCCGCCGCGGCTTCCTCGGGACCTCGCTCGCCCTCTCCGCCGGCCCGGCCCTCATCGAGCCCATGCAGCGCTGGCTCGTCCCGGTCCCGGCCGCCGACCCGGGACCGCGTCCGGCGGGGGCCGGGTCGGCGGGCGCCCTCGGCGGCCACCGCCCGCCCCAGCTCTCCGAGCCCGAGCTCGACCTCCTCGACGCCACCACCGTGATGTTCCGCCAGTGGGACGCCCAGTGCGGGGGCGGACTGCGCCGCAAGGCCGTCGTGGGACAGCTCCACGAGGTCACCGACCTGCTCCAGGAGAACCACCCGGCCCCGGTCATGAAGCGGCTCTTCAAGGTCGCCGCCGAACTCGCCGAGCTGGCCGGCTGGATGAGCTACGACATCGGCCTGCACCCCACCGCGCAGAAGTACTTCGTCCTCGCGCTGCACGCCGCGAAGGAGGCCGGGGACAAGCCGCTCGGCTCGTACATCCTCTCCGGCATGAGCCGCCAGATGATCCACCTGGGCCGCCCCGAGGACGCCCTCGAACTGATCCACCTCGCCCAGTACGGCAGCCGCGACTGCGCCGGCCCGCGCACCCAGGCCATGCTGTATGCGATGGAGGCCCGCGCCTACGCCAACATGGGCCAGCCCAGCCGCTGCAAGCGGGCCGTGCGGATGGCCGAGGACACCTTCGGCGACGTCGGCTTCGGCGGCGAGCCCGAACCCGACTGGATCCGCTTCTTCTCCGAGGCCGAGCTGAACGGCGAGAACTCCCACTCGTACCGCGATCTGGCCTACGTCGCCGGGCGCAGCCCCACCTACGCCTCCCTCGCCGAACCGGTCATGGAGCGGGCCGTCGAACTCTTCGAGAAGGACCAGGAGCACCAGCGCTCCTACGCCCTCAACCTCATCGGCATGGCCACCGTCCACCTGCTCCAGCGCGAGCCCGAACAGGCCGCCGTCCTCGTGGACCGTGCACTGGACGTGGCGGGAAAGGTTCGGTCCGAACGGGTGAACACCCGGCTCCGCAAGACCGTCGACACCGCCGCCCGTGAGTACGGTGACGTCGCCGAGGTGGTCCGGCTCACCGACCACCTCGCCTCCCGCCTCCCCGAAGCCGCGGAGGCCGTCTGACGGCCCCCGCGGCCGCCCCCAAGGCCCCGGCCGCGGCAGTCACCCCGTGAAGCCCGATCAGGCTCCCCCAGCCAGGACGTCCGGGTCACTGCCGCGGCCGGTCTCGCACGACCCCTCGTTCATGGACGCGTAACACGTCCGACCTCTTCGTCATCGGCACGAAACACCGAGCGGCGCCGCCGGAAACCGGCCTGCGCGAATCTCAGGGCCAATAACCGGCCAGTTCCTTGGACCGCCGCTCAGGTTTTCACGATCGCCCGCACGCGAACGTACCGACGACGAGGAGACGCCGATGGCATCAGCCATCACGACCCTCGCGGCAGACGCCCCCACGCTCTCTGCCGCGAACACCGGGTTCATGCTCATCTGCTCCGCCCTGGTCATGCTGATGACCCCGGGACTCGCCTTCTTCTACGGAGGCATGGTCCGCGTCAAGAGCAGCCTCAACATGCTGATGATGAGCTTCATCAGCCTCGGGATCGTCACGATCCTCTGGGTCCTCTTCGGCTTCAGCCTCGCCTTCGGCACCGATTCCGGCTCCCTCATCGGCTGGAACTCCGACTACCTCGGCCTCAGCGGCATCGGCATCACCGAGCTGTGGGACGGCTACACCATCCCGGTGTACGTCTTCGCCGTCTTCCAGCTGATGTTCGCCGTCATCACCCCGGCCCTGATCAGCGGCGCCCTCGCCGACCGCGTGAAGTTCACCGCCTGGGCCCTCTTCACCGCCCTGTGGGTCACGCTGGTCTACTTCCCCGTGGCCCACTGGGTCTGGGGCGCCGGCGGCTGGCTCTTCGAGCTCGGCGTGATCGACTTCGCGGGCGGCACCGCCGTCCACATCAACGCCGGCGCCGCCGCCCTCGGCGTGATCCTGGTCATCGGCAAGCGCGTCGGCTTCAAGAAGGACCCGATGCGCCCGCACAGCCTCCCCCTCGTCATGCTCGGCGCCGGTCTGCTCTGGTTCGGCTGGTTCGGCTTCAACGCGGGCTCCTGGCTCGGCAACGACGACGGCGTCGGCGCCGTCATGTTTGTCAACACCCAGGTGGCCACCGCCGCCGCCATGCTCGCCTGGCTCGGCTACGAGAAGCTGCGCCACGGCTCCTTCACCACCCTCGGCGCCGCCTCCGGCGCGGTCGCCGGCCTCGTCGCCATCACCCCCTCCGGCGGCTCCTGCTCCCCGCTCGGCGCGATCGCCATCGGCGCCATCGCCGGTCTGCTGTGCGCCATGGCCGTGGGCCTCAAGTACAAGTTCGGCTACGACGACTCCCTCGACGTGGTCGGAGTCCACCTGGTCGGCGGCGTCGTCGGCTCCCTCCTCGTCGGCTTCTTCGCCACCGGCGGGGTCCAGTCCGACGCCGCGGGCCTCTTCTACGGAGGCGGCCTGGAGCAGCTCGGCAAGCAGGCCATCGGAGTCTTCTCCGTCCTCGCCTACTCTCTCGTGGCGTCCGCGCTGCTCGCCTTCCTCCTCGACAAGACGATCGGGATGCGGGTCACCGAGGACGACGAGGTCTCCGGCATCGACCAGGTCGAACACGCCGAGACCGCCTACGACTTCAGCGGCGCCGGCGGCGGCTCCTCCTCCCGGAGCACCGCCGTCCCCGCCCCCGCCGCCACCACGAGCAAGAAGGTCGACGCATGAAGCTGATCACCGCGATCGTCAAGCCGCACAAGCTGGACGAGATCAAGGAGGCCCTCCAGACCTTCGGAGTCCAGGGGCTCACGGTCTCCGAGGCCAGCGGCTACGGCCGCCAGCGCGGACACACCGAGGTCTACCGCGGCGCCGAGTACACCGTGGACCTCGTACCCAAGATCCGCATCGAGGTACTGGTCGACGACGCCGACGCCGACGAGGTGATCCGGGTCATCGTGAGCTCCGCCGCGACCGGCAAGATCGGCGACGGCAAGGTGTGGAGCGTCCCCGTGGACTCGGTGGTCCGGGTCCGCACCGGCGAGCGCGGCGCTGACGCGCTCTAGGTGACGGGAGCTCCTGGGTGACGAGCGTCGAAGAGACCACGGACCAACCGGCCGACTCGGGACCCAGCGGATACGCCGCGGCCCGGCTGCGACTCCTCCAGGAGGAGTCGCGGTCCGGGCCTTCGCGGCGTTCCGCGCTGGCCGGGCTGACCGACGCATGGCTGAACTCCCTGTTCACGACCGCCGTCCGGGAGACGGGCGTACGCGGCGTCGCCCTGGTGGCCGTCGGCGGCTACGGGCGGGCCGAACTCTCCCCGCGCAGCGACCTCGACCTGGTGCTGCTGCACGACGGCAAGGCCGAGCCGCGGGCGCTGAGCGCGCTCGCCGACCGCGTCTGGTACCCGGTGTGGGACCTGGGTCTGGCCCTCGACCACTCGGTACGGACCCCCGGCGAGGCCCGCAAGACCGCCTCCGAGGACCTCAAGGTGCACCTCGGACTGCTGGACGCCCGGCCGGTCGCGGGAGACGTCGGACTCCTCGCCGGCCTGCGCACCTCCGTCCTCGCGGACTGGCGCAACCAGGCCCCCAAGCGGCTCCCGCAACTGCACTCCCTGTGCCGGGACCGGGCCGAGCGCGCCGGGGAACTGCGCTTCCTGCTCGAACCCGACCTGAAGGAGGCCCGCGGGGGCCTGCGCGACGTCACCGCGCTGCGGGCGGTGGCGGCGTCCTGGCTGGCCGACGCCCCTCGCGAGGGCCTCGCCGAGGCCCGGCGCCGGCTCCTCGACGCGCGGGACGCCCTGCACCTGGTGACCGGCCGGGCCACCGACCGGCTCTCCCTCCAGGAACAGGACCAGGTCGCCGCGCAGCTCGGGCTGCTCGACGCGGACGCGCTGCTCCGCGAGGTGTACGAGGCCGCGCGGGTCGTCTCGTACGCCGCCGACGTGACCTGGCGGGAGGTCGGGCGGGTGCTGCGGGCGCGCGCCGCCCGGCCCAGGCTGCGGGGACTGCTGGGCACCCGGGGCACCCCGGCGGCCGAGCGGGCGCCGCTGGCCGAGGGGGTCGTGGAGTCCGACGGCGAGGCCGTACTGGCCCTGGCCGCGCGCCCCGACCGCGATCCGGTGCTCGCGCTCCGGCTCGCCGCGGCCGCCGCGCAGGCGGGTCTTCCCGTATCGCTGCACGCCCTGCGCAGGCTCGCCGTACAGGCCAAACCGCTTCCCGTGCCGTGGCCCGCGGAGGCCCGGGAACAGCTGCTGACCCTGCTGGGGGCGGGGGAGCCGACCGTGGCCGTGTGGGAGGCCCTGGAGGCGGAGGGCCTGATCACCCGGCTGCTGCCCGACTGGGAGCGGGTCCGCTGCCGCCCGCAGCGCAATCCCGTCCACACCTGGACGGTGGACCGCCACCTGATCGAGACGGCCGTTCGAGCCTCGGCCCTCACCCGCCGGGTCGGCCGCCCCGACCTGCTGCTGATGGCCGCCCTCCTGCACGACATCGGCAAGGGCTGGCCGGGGGACCACTCGGTGGCCGGCGAGACGATCGCGCGCGACGTCGCCCTGCGGATCGGCTTCGACGCGCAGGACGTCGCCGTACTGGGCACCCTCGTACGGCACCACCTGCTGCTGATCGACACCGCGACCCGGCGGGACCTGGACGACCCGGCCACGGTGCGCTCGGTCGCCGAGGCCGTCGGGTCGGTGGGGACGCTGGAGATCCTGCACGCCCTGACCGAGGCGGACGCGCTGGCCACCGGGCCGGCGGCGTGGAGCGCGTGGCGCGGATCACTCGTGGCGGACCTGGTCGGGCGGGTCGCCGCCGTCCTGCGTGGCACCACCCCGGCGGTGGGGGAGGCGGAGATCCCGACCACGGAGCAGGAACGCCTGGCCGTGGAGGCCCTGCGCACCGGCGAGCCCGTGCTCGCGCTGCACGCACGGCAGGAGGCGGACGCGGTCGGCGTCGAGCTGGTGGTGGCCGTCCCGGACCAGCCGGGGGTCCTTCCGGCGGTGGCCGGGGTGCTGGCCCTGCACCGCCTCACGGTCCGGGCGGCCGACCTGCGCTCCGTGGAGCTCCCGGACCGGCTGGGCGAGGTCCTGGTGCTGCGGTGGCGGGTGGCGGCCGAGTACGGCTCGCTGCCGCAGGCGGCGCGGCTGCGGGCCGACCTGATCCGGGCCCTGGACGGCTCGCTGGACGTCCCGGCGAAGCTGGCGGACCGGGAGGCGGCGTATCCGCGGCGGCGGGGGGTGGTCCCGCCGCCGCCCCGGGTCGATGTGCTCCCGGATGTGTCGTCGCTGGCGACGGTGCTGGAGGTCCGTGCGCCGGATGCCGTAGGCCTGCTGCACCGGATCGGGCGCGCCCTTGAATCCCGGGGCGTGCGGGTCCGCAGCGCGCACGTGTCCACGCTGGGCGCCAACGCCGTGGACACGCTGTACGTCACCACCCCGGAGGGGAAACCCCTGGATCCCGCGGACGCGACCGCCCTGGCGGGGCTGGTGGCGTCGGCCCTGACGTAGGCCCGTGGGGGCCGCCGCGCGCGGCGGGGCCCCCACCCGTCCTTCCGGGGAAAGCCGACCGCAGGGCCGGATGGGGGGCGGGGGCGGATACCCTGGGGGTCGACCACCACGCCCCCGACCCGAGGAATCGCGACCACCGTGTTCGATACGCTCTCCGACCGCTTGGCGAATACCTTCAAGGGCCTGCGCGGCAAAGGCCGGCTGTCCGAGGCTGACATCGACTCCGCGGCCCGGGAAATCCGTATCGCCCTCCTCGAGGCCGACGTCGCCCTCCCCGTCGTCCGCTCGTTCATCACGAACGTCAAGGACAGGGCTCGCGGCGAGGAGGTCAGCAAGGCGCTCAACCCCGGCCAGCAGGTCCTCAAGATCGTCAACGACGAGCTCGTCACGATCCTCGGCGGCGAGACCCGGCGGCTCCGCTTCGCCAAGACCGCGCCCACCGTGATCATGCTGGCCGGTCTCCAGGGTGCCGGTAAGACCACCCTCGCGGGCAAGCTGGGTCTCTGGCTGAAGGGGCAGGGCCACACCCCGCTCCTCGTCGCCTGTGACCTCCAGCGCCCCAACGCCGTCAACCAGCTCAGCGTCGTCGCCGACCGCGCCGGCGTCGCGTTCTACGGCCCCCAGCCCGGCAACGGCGTCGGCGACCCGGTCCAGGTCGCCAAGGACTCCGTCGAGTACGCGCGCACCAAGCAGTTCGACATCGTCATCGTCGACACCGCCGGCCGCCTCGGTATCGACCAGGAGCTGATGCAGCAGGCCGCGGACATCCGCGACGCCGTCAGCCCCGACGAGATCCTCTTCGTCGTCGACGCCATGATCGGTCAGGACGCGGTCAACACCGCCGAGGCCTTCCGGGACGGCGTCGGCTTCGACGGCGTCGTGCTCTCGAAGCTCGACGGCGACGCCCGCGGTGGTGCCGCGCTCTCCATCGCGCACGTCACCGGCAAGCAGATCATGTTCGCCTCGAACGGCGAGAAGCTCGACGATTTCGACGCCTTCCACCCGGACCGCATGGCCGGCCGGATCCTCGACATGGGTGACATGCTCACCCTCATCGAGCAGGCCGAGAAGACCTTCTCGCAGGCCGAGGCCGAGAAGATGGCGGCCAAGCTCGCCAAGGGCCCCAAGGAGTTCACGCTCGACGACTTCCTGGCCCAGATGGAGCAGGTCCGGAAGATGGGCTCCATCTCCAAGCTGCTCGGCATGCTCCCGGGCATGGGTCAGATCAAGGACCAGATCAACAACATCGACGAGCGCGACGTGGACCGCACGGCCGCGATCATCAAGTCGATGACCCCGGCCGAGCGCCAGGACCCGACGATCATCAACGGCTCGCGCCGCGCCCGTATCGCCAAGGGCTCCGGCACCGAGGTCAGCGCCGTCAAGTCGCTCGTCGAGCGGTTCTTCGACGCCCGCAAGATGATGTCCCGCATGGCCCAGGGCGGCGGCATGCCGGGCATGCCCGGCATCCCCGGGATGGGCGGCGGCCCCGGCCGGCAGAAGAAGCAGGTCAAGCAGGCCAAGGGTAAGCGCAAGAGCGGCAACCCGATGAAGCGCAAGCAGGAGGAGGCCGCGGCCGCGGCCCGCCGCGAGCAGGGCCCGCAGGCGATCGAGCCCGCGGCCGGCGGCAGCCCCTTCGGCCTTCCCACGGGTGGCCAGCCGGGGCAGGACTTCGACCTTCCGGACGAGTTCAAGAAGTTCATGAAGTAGTACCCGCGCAGGCAGGCAGCGGAGGGCCCCGACCGTGTGTTCACGGTCGGGGCCCTCCGCTTTCTGCGGGGCAACGGGGGGATTTGTCGCTTATCGTCGGCCGGGAGGACGGCAGAAGGAGGCGCCCCGTGCCCAGCCCCACCCCCGTACCGCCCCGCGACCGGGCCGATACGCCCTGGCGCTCCGAGGGCGCGCCGCCCACCCCTCCGCCGAAGAAGCGGATGCCGGGCGGCTGGCGGTGGCTGATCCTCACCGCGCTGATCGTGTACCTGATCACCAACCTGGTGCTGTCCTTCTTCAACGAGGGCGACGAGCCGACGATCTCGTACACCGAGTTCAGCAAGCAGGTCGCCAACGGCAACGTCACGAAGATCTACTCCAAGGGCGACGCCATCCAGGGCCAGCTGAAGGCCAAACAGCCGATGCCCGACGGGGACAAGGGCGACTACACCAAGTTCGTCACCCAGCGCCCGGCCTTCGCCGACGACGACCTCTGGGCCAACCTCACCAAGCAGAACGTGAACGTCACCGCCTCCCCGGTCGTCGAGCAGCGCAGCTTCCTGGCCAATCTGCTGCTCTCCCTCGCCCCGATGCTGATCCTGGTCCTGCTGTGGGTCTTCATCGCCCGCCGGATGGGCGCGGCCATGGGCGGCGGCCTCGGCGGCCTCGGCCGCAAGGCCCCGCCCAAGCCGGTCGAGCTGGAGGAGGGCGCCCAGCGCACCACCTTCGAGGACGTGGCCGGTATCGACGAGGTCGAGGGCGAGCTCAACGACGTCGTCGACTTCCTCAAGAACCCCCAGGCCTACCGCAGGCTGGGCGCCCGGATGCCCGGCGGCGTCCTCCTGTCCGGCCCGCCCGGCACGGGCAAGACCCTGCTCGCGCGGGCGGTCGCGGGCGAGGCCGGGGTGCCCTTCTTCTCGGCCTCCGCCTCCGAGTTCATCGAGATGATCGTCGGCGTCGGCGCCTCACGGGTGCGCGAACTCTTCAGCGAGGCGCGCAAGGTGGCCCCCGCGATCATCTTCATCGACGAGATCGACACCATCGGGCGGGTGCGGGGCGGCGGCGCGGCCCTCGGCGGCCACGACGAACGCGAACAGACCCTGAACCAGATCCTCACCGAGATGGACGGCTTCTCCGGCTCGGAAGGGGTGGTCGTCCTCGCCGCCACCAACCGGGCCGACGTCCTGGACCCCGCCCTGACCCGGCCCGGCCGCTTCGACCGCACGGTGACCGTCTCCCCGCCCGACCGGGGCGGCCGCGAGGCCATCCTGCGCATCCACACCCGGGACATCCCGCTCGCCCCGAGCGTCGACCTCGCGCAGGTGGCCCGCACCACCCCCGGAATGACCGGCGCCGAACTGGCCAACCTGGCCAACGAGGCCGCCCTGCTGGCCGTCAAACGCCGCCAGGACCAGGTCACCCAGTCCGACCTCTCCGACGCTCTGGAGAAGGTTCAGCTCGGCGCCGAGCGGTCCCTGGTCATGCCGCTGGAGGAGCGCCGCCGCACCGCCTACCACGAGAGCGGCCACGCCCTGCTGGGCATGCTCCAGCCGGGCGCCGACCCGGTCCGCAAGATCACCATCGTCCCGCGCGGCCGCGCCCTCGGCGTCACCCTCTCGACCCCCGACGCCGACCGGTACGCGTACACCGAGGAGTACCTGCGCGGCCGCATCATCGGGGCGCTCGGCGGCATGGCCGCCGAACATGTCGTCTACGACGTCATCACCACGGGCGCGGAGAACGACCTCGAACAGGTCACCAACATCGTCCGGGGCATGGTCGGCCGCTGGGGCATGAGCGAGCGCATCGGCAAGCTCACCGCCATCCCGACCGACGGCGGCGGCCCCTACGGCCTCTCCGCCGCCCCCGCCACCCTCGACGCGGTGGACCACGAGATGCGCCGGATCGTCGACGAGTGCTACGTGGAGGCCTGCCGCCTCCTGCGCGAGCACCGCCCGAAACTCGACGCCCTCGCCGAGGCCCTGCTCGCCAACGAGACCCTGGACGAAGCGGCCGCCTACGCGGCCGCCGGGATCACCCGCCTGACCAAGGGCCACGACACCGAGTGACCGGGACCGGTTACGCCATCCGGGCGATCACATACCGGAAGATGTTCGGCAGCCATACGGCCCCGTCGGGCCGCTCGTACGGGTGAAGGGCCTCGGCCAGCTCCTTCTCCGCGAGCGCGGGATCGGCGGCGCCGTCGTAGAGCCCGGTCGACACCAGCCCGCGCACGGCGCTGTCCACGTCCGCGTACCCGAAGGGGCAGAACACCCGCCCCGAACCGTCCGGCCGCAGCCCGGCCCGCTCCACCAGCGCGTCCAGGTCCCGTGGCGCCGGCCCGCCGCCCAGCACCGACGGCACCGTGCAGCGCTCCGCAGGACCCCAGTCGGCCAGCACCACGGCCCCGCCCCGCCGGACCGCGGGCAGGGCCGCCGCCAGGGCCGCCGGGGCCGGCGCGAAGGCCAGCAGCGCGTCGTACGGGCGCTTCGCGATCGGCGGCGCGGGCGGCGCCGCCAGCACCTCCAGGAGCCGCTCACGGGCCAGCGCGCGCAGCGCCGGATCCGCCTCCACACCCGTGGCCACGGCTCCCCGCCCGGCCGCGAGCAGCAAGGGCAGCCCGGCCCCGCAGCCGAGGCCGAGCAGGCGGTCGCCCGGCCCGACCTCCAGCCGGTCGTAGACCGCCTCGTACAGCGGTACCAGCATCCGTTCCTGGATCTCCGCCCAGTCCCGGGCGACGAGCGTCGCCGTCGGCGTCGGTGTCATCGAAAGAGCGCTCCTGATTCCGTGTCGCCCCCATGCCCCCGTTGCCAGAGAACTCCCCATTCGCGCCCGCGTCCAGAGGAGCGCGCCACCCGATTCACGCTCGACGCGCCCGGCGCCGTACCATTCGCGCCATGGCAAAGGCACCCGTTCTCACCCCGCAGGCGGAGGATTTCCCCCGCTGGTACCAGGATCTGATCAACAAGGCCGAGCTGGCCGACAACGGTCCGGTCCGCGGCACCATGGTCATCCGACCGTACGGCTACGGCCTGTGGGAGCGGATGCAGCAGGAGATGGACGCGCGGATCAAGGACGCGGGCGCCCAGAACGCGTACTTCCCGCTCTTCATCCCGCAGTCGTACCTGACGAAGGAAGCCGAGCACGTCGAGGGCTTCGCCCCCGAGCTCGCGGTCGTCACGCACGGCGGCGGCAAGGAGCTGGAAGAGCCCGTCGTCGTCCGGCCCACCTCCGAGACGATCATCAACGACTACTTCTCCAAGTGGGTCCAGAGCTACCGCGACCTGCCGCTGCTGATCAACCAGTGGGCCAACGTGGTCCGCTGGGAGATGCGCCCGCGCGTGTTCCTCCGCACCAGCGAGTTCCTCTGGCAGGAGGGCCACACCGCCCACGCCACCTACGAGGACGCCCGCGACTACGCCGCCCGGATCCACCGCGACGTCTACGGCGACTTCATGACGAACGTGCTCGGCATCGACGTCGTGCTCGGCCGCAAGACCGCCAAGGAGCGCTTCGCCGGCGCCATCAACACCCTCACCCTCGAGGGCATGATGGGCGACGGCAAGGCCCTGCAGATGGGCACGAGCCACGAGCTCGGCACCAACTTCGCCAAGGCCTTCAACACCCAGTACCTGTCGAAGGAAGGCCAGCAGGAGCTTGTCTGGCAGACCTCGTGGGGCGTCTCCACCCGCATGGTCGGCGGTCTGATCATGTCCCACGGCGACGACAACGGCCTGCGCGTCCCGCCGCGTCTGGCGCACGTCCAGGTCGTCGTCATGGCGATCAAGGGCGACGAGGCCGTCACCAAGGTCCGCGAGCTCGGCGCGCAGCTGAAGGCCGCGGGCATCCGGGTCCACGTCGACGACCGCGTGGACACCCCCTTCGGCCGCCGCGCCGTGGACTGGGAGCTCAAGGGCGTACCGGTCCGCATCGAGATCGGCCCCCGCGACCTGGAGGCCGGCACCGCGATGCTGGCCCGCCGGATCCCGGGCGGCAAGACCCCGGTGCAGATCGACGCGCTCGCCGACCTGCTGCCCAAGGTGCTCGACGAGGACCAGGCGCAGCTGCTGCGCGAGTCCCGCGAGCGCCGTGAGGCCCGTACGACCGACGTCGCCACCATCGAGGAGGCCGCCGAGGCCGCGATCGCGGGCGGCTGGGCGCGCATCCCGTGGGCGGACCTGCGCCCCGAGGGCGAGGCCAAGCTGGGCGAGCAGGCCGTCTCCGTGCGCTGCCTGATCGCCGAGGACGGGTCGGTTCCGGTGGCGGACGACGCCCCCGGTACCCTCGCGATCGTCGCGCGCTCGTACTGATGACTCCACGCCCCCGGTGTGCGGCCCCTGCCGCGCGCCGGGGGCGTTAGTCATCGTTACGTACCGACTCCTCCTGGGATCGGCGCACCCGTCCTCGTCAGGACGCATGAGACTGAACTGACTGGTACGTGCAAAAAATTTGGAATGGCCCGGAATCGGAACACCGGGGCACTCCGGCTCGTTGTCACGACGTGAGCACGACACCACCTGTTCTCGCCGCAGAGCTGGCGCAGGCGTGGGCCGACATTCAGCGGTACCACCCCGAGCTGCCTGACCTTGCCGCGCCAGAGTCCCTGATCGGAGAGTCCTCGTCCGCCTGTGGCGCCGAGCTCTCCTTCGAGCGACTGCTGCACGAGGCAGTCCACGGAATCGCCGCCGCCCGCGGGGTCCGAGACACCTCGCGCGCCGGCCGCTACCACAACCGCAGATTCCTCGCGATCGCCGAGGAGATGGGGCTGGACCACTCCGAAGAGCCGCACGCGAGCAGCGGCTTCTCGCTGGTCACGCTCAACCCCGAGGCGAAGCGCCGCTACCGCCCCACCATGGAGCGCCTCCAGCGGGCGCTGAAGGCGCACACGGCCGCCACGGCCGCCGACACCAAGCGCAGCTTCCGCGGACCGGCCGCCCGGCACGGGTCCTCCGGCGGCGGTGTGCGGGTCAAGGCGGTCTGCGACTGCGGGCGCAACGTACGGGTGGTCCCCTCCGTGCTCGCCCAGGCGCCGATCGTGTGCGGTGGCTGCATGAAGCCGTTCCGCATCCCCGAGGTCGCCGTCTCGGCCGCCGCCTCCTGACGCGACGGCGCGATGTCACTCCCGCTCCGGAGACCCCGGGCCGGGTGCGACGCGGCGTGGGCCACGGCTGCCGGGCGGTGATCCCCGATGGCTGAGCCCGCCGCAGGCGTATGGCACAATGGTCAGCTGTACTCGACAGTCGCATAGGACCCCTCTCTCCTCCGGCTGACGCGTCCATCGGGCACCCGAGTACCGCAACCCCACGTGGCATCTCATGTGCCCAACCACGTCAAGTTCAGGAGACACCACTCCAGTGGCAGTCAAGATCAAGCTCAAGCGCCTCGGCAAGATTCGCCAGCCGCACTACCGCATCGTCGTCGCCGACGCCCGCACCCGCCGGGACGGTCGCGCGATCGAGGAGATCGGTATCTACCACCCGACCTACAACCCGTCGCGCATCGAGGTCAACGCCGAGCGTGCGCAGTACTGGCTGTCCGTCGGCGCCCAGCCCACCGAGGCCGTGCTCGCCATCCTGAAGCTGACCGGTGACTGGCAGGCCCACAAGGGCCTCCCCGCCCCCGCGCCGCTGCTGCAGCCGGCGACGAAGGAAGACAAGCGTCGTTCCTTCGACGAGTTCGCCAAGGCCCTGGAGGGTGGCGACGCCAAGGGCGAGGCCATCACCCAGAAGGCGAAGAAGGCCGACAAGAAGGCGGACGAGGCTGAGGCCGCCGCCGAGTCGACCGAGGCCTGAGCATGCTCGAGGAGGCTCTTGAGCACCTCGTAAAGGGCATTGTGGACAACCCCGACGATGTGCAGGTCGCCTCGCGCAACCTGCGCCGCGGGCAGGTGCTCGAGGTCAGGGTTCACCCCGACGACCTCGGCAAGGTGATCGGCCGCAACGGCCGCACCGCGCGTGCTCTGCGTACCGTCGTGGGCGCCATCGGCGGCCGGGGGATCCGCGTCGACCTCGTCGACGTGGACCAGGTCCGCTGAGCAGTTGAATCACCGGCACGGGCCGGGGAGGGCGTTCGTTGCCCACCCCGGCCCGAGTCGTTTGTGCCCAAGGCCAGAGCAACCATTGATTGAGTAACCACGACGGCGAGGTACCACCTCCGCGAGAGCGGCGGCGGTTTAGCCGCAAAAGGGGAAGTAGTGGAGCTGGTTGTCGCGCGGATCGGCCGCGCCCACGGGATCAAGGGTGAGGTCACCGTCGAGGTGCGGACGGACGAGCCGGAACTGCGGCTCAGCCCCGGTGCCGTACTCCGGACGGAACCCGCGTCGGCGGGCCCGCTGACCATCGAGACGGGCCGGGTGCACAGCGGGAGGCTGCTCCTGCGCTTCGCGGGCGTCAAGGACCGCACGGGCGCCGAGGCGCTGCGCAACACCCTCCTCATCGCCGACGTGGACCCGGCGGAGCTGCCCGAGGAGGAGGACGAGTACTACGACCACCAGCTGATGGACCTCGACGTCGTCCTGGAGGACGGCACCGAGGTCGGCCGGATCACCGAGATCTCGCACCTGCCCTCGCAGGACCTCTTCATCGTCGAGCGGCCGGACGGCTCCGAGGTGATGATCCCCTTCGTCGAGGAGATCGTCGCCGAGATCGACCTGGAGGAGCAGCGCTGCGTCATCACCCCGCCGCCCGGGCTGATCGACGACCGCGCTGAGATCGTCTCCACGCGGGACAACGGGGAAGAGGCCTGATGCGTCTCGACGTCGTCACGATCTTCCCCGAGTACCTGGAACCGCTGAACGTGTCCCTCGTCGGCAAGGCCCGCGCCCGCGGCCAGCTCGACGTACACGTCCACGACCTGCGGAACTGGACGTACGACCGGCACAACACGGTCGACGACACCCCGTACGGCGGCGGTCCCGGCATGGTCATGAAGACAGAGCCGTGGGGTGAGGCCCTGGACGAGGCGTTGGCCGACGGCTACGAGGCGGGCGCCCGCGGGCCCGTCATGGTCGTCCCCACGCCCAGCGGCCGCCCCTTCACCCAGGAACTGGCCGTCGAGCTGTCCGAGCGGCCCTGGCTGATCTTCACGCCGGCCCGCTACGAGGGCATCGACCGCCGGGTCATGGACGAGTACGCCACGCGCATGCCGGTGTACGAGGTCTCCATCGGCGACTACGTGCTGGCGGGCGGCGAGGCCGCCGTCCTGGTGGTCACCGAGGCCGTGGCCCGGCTGCTCCCCGGAGTGCTCGGCAACGCCGAATCGCACCGCGACGACTCCTTCGCGCCCGGCGAGATGGCGAACCTGCTGGAGGGGCCCGTCTACACCAAGCCCCCCGTGTGGCGCGGCCGGGACATCCCCGACGTGCTGCTCAGCGGCCACCACGGCAGGATCGCCCGCTGGCGCCGGGACGAGGCCTTCCGCCGGACCGCGCAGAACCGTCCGGACCTGATCGAGCGCTGCGAGGCGTCCGCCTTCGACAAGAAGGACCGGGAGATCCTCTCCATCCTCGGCTGGGCGCCGTCCCCCGACGGTCGATTTTGGCTCCGGCCGCGGGCCGTGGAAGAATAGGCGGCTGCTGTGTGCTCGCGGACGCCCCTGCCACAGGGGGACCGTCGTCCGCCGGGTGGCACGGCTCCCGAATTCTCTACGGAAACCCGCACTGGCGACCTGTGGCGTCATGCGAAGAAAGCAGACGAAGAACATGTCTCACCTGCTCGATGGCGTCAACGCCGCCGCGCTCCGCTCGGACGTCCCGGCCTTCCGCCCGGGTGACACGATCAACGTGCACGTCCGCGTGATCGAGGGCAACCGCTCCCGTATCCAGCAGTTCAAGGGCGTAGTCATCCGCCGCCAGGGCGCCGGTGTCTCCGAGACCTTCACGGTCCGCAAGGTCTCCTTCAGCGTCGGCGTGGAGCGTACCTTCCCGGTCCACTCCCCGATCTTCGAGAAGATCGAGCTCGTCACCCGCGGTGACGTGCGCCGCGCCAAGCTGTACTACCTCCGTGAGCTCCGCGGCAAGGCCGCGAAGATCAAGGAGAAGCGCGACAACTGAGGTCCCCTTAGGGGTCCCGGGATGGCCGGATAGGCTCGCTCCCGATGGACACCGAAGCACCTCACACGGAACGCGACCACTCTTCCCCCCGCGCGGGGGAGGGGCGGTCGCGTTTCTCGTTTTCGCTGCGGCGGGCCGGAGTGCTCGGCGTGGTCCTCACCGCCTTCCTGCTGCTGCTCAGCAATTTCGTGGTCCAGCCCTTCCTGATCCCGAGCCGTTCGATGGAGCCCACGCTCCGGGTCGGCGACCGGGTGCTGGTCAACAAGCTGGCGTACCGTTTCGGCGATCAGCCGCGCCGCGGGGACGTGGTGGTCTTCGACGGCGCGGGATCCTTCGTGCGGGAGCGGCCCGAGGGCCATCCGATCGGTACGGTCCTGCACGGCGCGGCCTCGGCGCTCGGCCTCGCGGAGCCCTCCGACACCGACTTCGTGAAACGGGTCGTGGGCGTCGGTGGGGACGACGTGGTGTGCTGCGACGCCGGCGGCCGGGTCGAGGTCAACGGGGTTCCGGTGGAGGAGCCGTACCTGTACCCCGGCGACGCTCCCTCGAAGGTGCCCTTCCGGATCGTCGTACCACTGGGGACCCTGTGGGTGATGGGTGATCACCGGGCCCAGTCCCGGGACTCGCGGGACCACCTGGGGGAGCCGGGCGGGGGGATGGTGCCGGTGGACAAGGTGATCGGGCGCGCCGACTGGATCGGCTGGCCCGTCCCGCGCTGGGGTGCCGTCGGCGGTGGCCATGGGTAGCCGGGGGAGGCCGCGGCGCGAGCGCGAGCCGGAACCGGAGCCGGATCCCGTACCGAAGGCGGAACAGGTCCCGGCGGCGGGCGGCCGGGCCGAGCGGCGCCGGCTGGCCCGCAGGGTGCGGCGGCGCCGCCGCACGCGCCGTGCGGGCGAGGTGCCGCTGCTGGTGGCGGTGGCCCTGTGCATCGCCCTGCTCCTCAAGACCTTCCTGGTGCAGGCGTTCTTCATCCCGTCGGGCTCCATGGAGCAGACCATCCGGATCGGCGACCGGGTCCTGGTGGACAAGCTGACCCCGTGGTTCGGCTCCAAGGTCGAGCGCGGCGACATCGTCGTCTTCAAGGACCCCGGAGGCTGGCTCAAGGGCGAGGCGGCCAGGCCCGCCCCGGATCCCGTCGGCGTCAAACAGATCAAGCAGGCCCTGACCTTCATCGGTCTGCTGCCCTCGGCCGACGAGCAGGACCTGATCAAGCGCGTCATCGGCGTGGGCGGGGACACCGTCAAGTGCTGCGACGCCAGGGGCCGGGTCTCCGTCAACGGCTCGCCGCTCGATGAGCCGTACGTGAACGCGGGCAACGCCCCGTCGGAGATCCGCTTCGAAGTGCGGGTGCCCGCGGGCCGGCTCTTCGTGATGGGCGACCACCGGGCGAACTCGGCCGACTCCCGCTACCACCTCGACGAGGCCTTCGAGGGCACCATCGACGAGAACGGGGTCGTGGGCGAGGCCGTCGTGATCGCATGGCCGTACGACCACTGGCGCCGGCTGGAGCAGCCCGCGACCTTCCGGATGGTGCCCGATCAGTTACGGCGCGAGGGACGCGCCCGTCGGCGGCGGCGTAGTGACGCGCCGGTCGCATAGTGTGTCCTGGGTCTCCCGACCCCTGGGGAACTCCCGCTCGTTAGGGGAGGGGAGGGCCCGTATCCGATTCGGCGCGGGCGGCGAATTCCGAGTGAGGAGTGGATGTGGGGGACGTGGCGGTAGGCGCACGATCCGGACGCGACGAAGGCGACGAGCGGCCGGACGATGCCGTCAAGCGCGAGGCCGAGGAGGACGGCGGCACCAAGGCGCACCCGCACCGCTCCTTCTGGAAGGAGCTCCCGCTCCTCGTCGGCATCGCCCTGCTGCTGGCCCTGCTGATCAAGACCTTCCTGGTGCAGGCGTTCTCCATCCCGTCCGACTCGATGCAGGACACCCTGCAGCGCGGGGACCGGGTCCTGGTGGACAAGCTGACCCCGTGGTTCGGCTCCGAGCCCGAGCGCGGTGAGGTCGTGGTCTTCCACGACCCGGCGGACTGGCTCGCCGGGGAGCCCACCCCCGAGCCGAACTTCATGCAGACGATCCTCAGCAAGATCGGTCTGATGCCGGACGCCGCCGAGAAGGACCTGATCAAGCGGACCATCGCCATCGGCGGGGACACGGTCGAGTGCAAGAAGGGGGGACCGGTCGTCGTCAACGGCAAGGAGCTCGTCGAGCCGTACATCTTCCCCGGGAACACCCCGTGCGACGACGCCCCCTTCGGTCCGATCACCGTGCCCAAGGGCAAGATCTGGGTGATGGGCGACCACCGGCAGAACTCCCAGGACTCCCGCTACCACATGCAGGACTCCACCCAGGGCTTCGTCCCGGTCGACAAGGTCGTCGGGCGGGCCGTGGTCGTCGCCTGGCCGATCACCCGCTGGGCGACCCTGCCGATCCCGGACACCTTCGACCAGCCGGGCATCGGCAAGCAGAACAAGGCCGCCGCGCTCGCTCCGGTCGGGCTGGGTCCGGCCGCACTGGGGCTCACGGGGGCCGTGCCGCTCGTCATGTGGCGCCGGCGGAGGCTGACTCGGGGCCGTACCGCCGGGTAGGGTGCCGCCCAGGTCGACGATCTCCGAGTGTGGGGGCGCTGCAATGGGCGGAAAACAAGAGATACGCGGTAGCGGGGATGGCCGCGGCGGACTCGGCAACGTGCTGTCGGGTATCGCCGTGGCCATCGGTTTTGCGCTCTTCCTCGGCGGCTTCGTGTGGGGAGCGGTGGTCTACCAGCCCTACACGGTGCCGACGGACTCGATGATGCCCACGGTGCGCCCCGGGGACCGGGTGCTGGCCCAGCGCATCGACGGCGGTGAGGTGCGCCGCGGGGACGTGGTCATCTTTACTGATTCCATGTGGAGCGATTCGCCCATGGTCAAGCGGGTCGTCGGCATCGGCGGCGACACCGTGAAGTGCTGCGGCCCGGCCGGCGAGCTGACCGTGAACGGCACGCCCCTGGACGAGCCCTACATCGACGCCACCAAGCCCGACTCGGGCCTGGCCATGCCCGTCGGGGAGCCACCGGCGCCCGGGACCCCCTTCGAGGTGAAGGTGCCCGAGGACAACCTCTTCCTGCTGGGCGACCGGCGCGGCGCCTCCCTGGACTCCCGGGCGCACCTCCAGGAGGCCGGGCAGGGCACCGTCCCCCGGTCGACGGTCAGCGCCCGCGTCGACGCCCTGGCCTGGCCCTCCCAGGCCATGCTGGAGCGGCCGCGGACGTACGCGGGCCTGCCGGGCGGAGTCTCCCGGCCCGGGCCCCTGCGCCTCCAGGTGGCGGCGGTGGTCGCCGGGGCCGCGCTGGTGCTGCTGGGCGCCGCGTACGGCCCCCTCGTACGCGTCCTCGGGCGCGGGCGGCGGCAGGAGCGGGCCGGTGTCCGCTGAGGCGGCCGCCGACGGCGGCCCCCGCAAGGTGTCACGGGTGATCCTGCTCGACCCGGCGGACCGGATCCTGCTGCTGCACGGCTTCGAACCGGCCGACCCCGAGGACGACTGGTGGTTCACCCCGGGAGGCGGGGTGGAGGGCACCGAGAGCCGGGAGCAGGCCGCGCTGCGGGAGCTGGCCGAGGAGACGGGGATCACAGAGGTCGAGCTGGGGCCGGTGCTGTGGCACCGGTACTGCTCCTTCCCCTTCGACGGGCGGCGCTGGGAGCAGGACGAGTGGTACTTCCTGGCACGTACCGCCCAGACGGTGACCCGGATGAGCGGGCTCACGGAACTGGAGCGGCGCAGCGTCACCGGAGCCAGGTGGTGGACCTCCGAGGAACTTCTCTCGGCCCATGAGACGGTGTACCCGACCAGACTCGCCGAGCTGCTCCGAACGCTGCTCGACGACGGTCCTCCGGGTGCGCCGGTGGTCCTGGCTCCGGAAATCGTTTAGGGGCGCACGAGCCTGGCGCACAATAGGGGGACGCACGGCTGAAGGGGAACATGCCATGAGTGCCGAGGACCTCGAAAAGTACGAGACCGAGATGGAGCTGAAGCTCTATCGGGAGTACCGCGACGTCGTCGGGCTGTTCAAGTATGTGATCGAGACCGAACGCCGTTTCTACCTCACCAACGACTACGAGATGCAGGTGCACTCGGTCCAGGGCGAGGTCTTCTTCGAGGTCTCGATGGCCGACGCGTGGGTCTGGGACATGTACCGGCCGGCCCGGTTCGTGAAGCAGGTGCGGGTGCTGACCTTCAAGGACGTGAACATCGAGGAGCTCAACAAGAGCGACCTCGAACTGCCCGGCAGCTGAGTTCCCTCCCGGTCGCTCCCTCGTGTGGGTGACCGGGTTGTCCACAACGGCGGGGTTGTCCACCAAGATCCACGGGGTGGGCGGGGGCGCGGGATCGTCGGTACCGGAGGTGGTGCCGAATGAACGCGAAGGACGTGGCCGCGACGGACGTGGCACGGCAGGCATTGGGGCGGTACGGCGAGGAGCTCGCCGCGCGGCGACTGGCCGAGGCCGGGATGACCGTGATCGCCCGGAACTGGCGGTGCCGGGGCGGGGAGATCGACATCGTCGCCCGGGACGGTGACGCCCTCGTCGTGTGCGAGGTCAAGACCCGCCGGGCGGGAGACTTCGAACATCCCATGGCCGCCCTGCGGACCGTCAAGGCCGAGCGCTTACGGGGACTCGCCGGGCGCTGGCTCGCCGACCACGGGGGACCACCCCCGGGCGGGGTCCGCATCGACCTGGTCGGGGTCCTGTTGCCGCGGCGCGGTGCGCCCGTGGTGGAGCACGTCAGGGGGGTGGCCTGATGGGTTTCGCGCGAGCCTGTTCGGTCGCCCTGGTGGGCGTCGAAGGCGTGGTGGTGGAGGTCCAGGCCGACCTGGAGCCCGGGGTCGCGGCCTTCACGCTGGTGGGCCTGCCCGACAAGACCCTCGTCGAGAGCCGGGACCGGGTGCGGGCCGCAGTGGTCAATTCGGGCGCGGCCTGGCCGCAGAAGAAGCTCACGGTCGGCCTCAGCCCGGCCTCCGTACCGAAGTCCGGTGCCGGTTTCGACCTGGCCGTCGCGGCGGCCGTCCTGGGCGCCGCCGAGGTGGTCGCCCCCGGCGCGATCGCCGATCTCGTCCTGATCGGGGAGCTGGGGCTGGACGGCCGGGTGCGCCCGGTCCGGGGGATCCTGCCGGCCGTCCTCGCCGCGGCGGACGCCGGGTACCGGCAGGTGGTGGTCCCGCAGCAGTGTGCCGCAGAGGCGGCGCTCGTACCGGACGTCGCGGTGCTGGGCGTGCGCAGCCTGCGCCAGCTGATCGCGGTCCTGACCGACGGGGTCGTCCCGGAGGAGGCCCCCGATCCGCCGGGCCGCCCGGATCCGATACTGGCCGGGCTGGCCCTGCCGGGGGCGGGCCTGGGCACGGGCCTGGCAGCCGGCCGCTCCGGGCAGGGCGATGCCGGGGACTTCCCCGACCTCGCCGACGTGGCCGGCCAGCACACCGCCCGCCGGGCCCTGGAGGTGGCGGCCAGTGGGGGCCACCACCTCTTCCTCAGCGGGCCGCCCGGGGCGGGCAAGACCATGCTCGCCGAGCGGCTGCCCTGGATCCTGCCGCCGCTCACCCGCCAGGACTCCGTGGAGGTCACGGCCGTCCACTCGGTGGCGGGCATCCTCCCGCCCGGCGAGCCCCTCGTCGCCAGACCGCCCTACTGCGCCCCGCACCACTCGGCGACCATGCAGTCCCTGGTGGGCGGCGGCAACGGGGTCCCGAGGCCCGGAGCAGTGTCCCTCGCCCACCGGGGCGTGCTCTTCCTCGACGAGGCCGCCGAGTTCCACAGCCAGGCGCTGGACGCCCTGCGGCAACCCCTCGAATCCGGGCACGTGGTCATCGCCCGTGCGGCCGGGGTGGTCCGGCTGCCCGCCAGATTCCTCATGGTGCTCGCGGCGAACCCCTGCCCGTGCGGGCGCCACACCCTGCAGGGAGCCGGCTGCGAGTGCCCGCCCTCGGTGATCCGGCGCTACCAGGGGAGGCTGTCCGGGCCGCTGCTCGACCGGGTGGACCTGAGGGTGGAGGTCGAGCCCGTGACCCGCTCCGACCTGCTGGGGCAGGGCGGCCGCGGGGAGCCCACCGCCGCGGTCGCCGAGCGGGTGCGGGAGGCCAGGGAGCGCGCCGCCGCCCGGCTCGCCGACACCCCCTGGCGGCTCAACTCCGAGGTGCCCGGGCAGGAGCTGCGCACCCGCTGGCAGCCTGCCCCCGGAGCCCTGGCACAGGCCGAGCGGGACCTGGAGCGCGGACTGCTCACCGCCCGCGGGCTGGACCGGGTGCTGCGCGTCGCCTGGACCGTCGCCGACCTGCGGGGGCGGGACCGGCCCGACGCGCTGGACGTGGCCGTCGCCCTGGAACTGCGGACCGGCATCGCCCGCGGGGCGACCCTGGCGGCAGGGGCCGGGCCGTGACCCCGGAGGAGTTGGCGCGGGCCGCGCTGACGCGGGTGCTGGAGCCCGGGGACGAGCACGGCGGGCGCTGGCTGAGGGAGTACGGCGCCGTCGGGCTGATGCGGCTGCTGACGGCGCCGGATGCGGAGCCGGGTGTTCCGGGCGGGGTGGGGGAGGAGCGGCTCGCCGGGTACCGCAGGCGGGCCGCGCTGGCCGACCCCCGGCGGGACCTGGAGCTGGCCGCCGAGTCGGGGGGCCGGTTCGTGTGCCCCGGGTCGGCGGAGTGGCCGACCCAGCTCGACGACCTCGGCGACGCCCGGCCCGTCGGCCTGTGGCTCCGGGGCAGACCGAGCCTGCGTACCTGGGCGCTGCGCTCGGTCGCCGTGGTCGGGGCCCGCGCCTGCACCCCGTACGGGGCCCACATGGCTCAGACCCTGGCCGCCGGGCTCGCCGAGCGGGGCTGGGTCGTGGTCTCCGGGGCCGCCTTCGGGATCGACGGCGCCGCCCACCGGGGGGCGCTGGCCTCGGGCGGCGCCACCGCGGCGGTGCTGGCCTGCGGGGCGGACGTCGCCTACCCGCGGGGACACGCCGGGCTCCTCGGCCGGATCGCCGGCCAGGGCCTCGTCCTGGGGGAGCTGCCGCCGGGCAGCCACCCCACGCCCAGCCGCTTCGTCCTGCGCAACCGGGTCATCGCCGCCCTCACCCGGGGAACGGTCGTGGTGGAGGCCGCCCACCGCAGCGGTTCACTCGTCACGGCCCGGCGGGCCCGGCAGCTCGGGCGGATCACCATGGGGGTCCCCGGGCCCGCCACCAGCGGGCTCTCGGCCGGGGTGCACGAGCTACTCCGGGGTGAGGCGGCCCTCGTGACCGACGCGGACGAGGTGATCGAGCTGGTCGGTTCCATCGGCGAGCTGGCCCCCGAGCGCCGCGGCCCGGTCGTCGCGCGGGACCTGCTGGACCGGGAGACCGCCCGGGTGCTCGAAGCGCTGCCCGCCGGCAGACCGGCGGACGTGGAGCAAGTGGCACTTGCCTCCGGCACCGGCACCGATGAAGTCATCGGCAGACTGTACGAACTTCACTCTCTGGGGTTCGTCGAACGGCAGGGCGACGGCTGGCAGTTGACAAGGCAGACACCTGGAGGAGGCACACAAACCGGGGCCACCCGGCGAGGCGGTCATTGACCTGGGGCGTTCCGGTGAAAGAGTGAAACCGATGAGAGACGCGGTCTTCCCGGTGGCAGCCGCCGGGACCGTGCGCACGGCGCCGGTCCCGGGTTGCCCGCGCGAGTCGGAACGCCCCTGCGCCCCCGCGCCATCCCGTACTCTTCGCGCACCGCGACACTTCCGTCACGCTACGCTCCCAAGGAATCCGGCTCCGGCAAAGGCGAAGCATGCCCCAGCACACCTCAGGGTCCGACCGCGCTGCTGTGCCCCCCGCTGCCCGCGGCAGCGTGCGGTCCACCGCGCCCTCGTCCCTGGAGGTGCTCTGGCGCGCGTACAAGGACTCCGGTGACGAACGGCTCCGGGAGCAGCTGATCCTGCACTACTCGCCGCTGGTCAAGTACGTCGCCGGCCGCGTCAGCGTGGGCCTGCCGCCCAATGTGGAACAGGCCGACTTCGTCTCCTCCGGGGTCTTCGGACTCATCGACGCCATCGAGAAGTTCGACATCGACCGGTCGATCAAGTTCGAGACCTACGCCATCACCCGGATCCGCGGCGCGATGATCGACGAACTGCGGGCCCTGGACTGGATCCCGCGCTCGGTGCGGCAGAAGGCGCGGGCCGTGGAGCGGGCCTACGCCACGCTGGAGGCCCAGCTCCGGCGCACGCCGACGGAGGGCGAGGTCGCCGGGGAGATGGGGATCGCGGTGGACGACCTCCATGCCGTCTTCAGCCAGCTGTCCCTGGCCAACGTGGTCGCCCTGGAGGAACTGCTGCACGTCGGCGGCGAGGGCGGCGACCGGCTCTCGCTGATGGACACCCTGGAGGACACCGCCGCCGACGATCCGGTGGAGGTGGCCGAGGACCGGGAGCTTCGGCGGCTGCTGGCGCGGGCCATCAACACCCTGCCGGAGCGGGAGAAGACGGTGGTGACCCTCTACTACTACGAGGGGCTCACGCTGGCCGAGATCGGCAACGTGCTGGGCGTCACCGAGAGCCGGGTCAGCCAGATCCACACCAAGTCGGTGCTGCAACTGCGGGCGAAGCTGGCGGATGTGGGGCGGTGACCTTGCGGGACCTCCGTAGAGTGGACACGTGCCCAGGATTCGAGCGGCCTCCGTGGCCGAGCACCGGTCGATGCAGCGCGGCGCCCTCTTGGACGCCGCGCGTTCCCTGTTGTCCGAAGGCGGGACGGAGGCGCTGACCTTCCCCGCCCTCGCGGAGCGGACCGGGCTCGCCCGGTCCTCCGTCTACGAGTACTTCCGGTCCCGCGCGGCCGTGGTCGAAGAGCTGTGCGCGGTGGACTTCCCCGTGTGGGCGGCCGAGATCGAGGCGGCCATGCAGGAGGCGGAGTCGCCGGAGGCGAAGATCGAGGCCTACGTGCGGAGCCAGTTGGGGCTGGTGGGGGACCGGCGGCACCGGGCGGTGGTGGCGATCTCGGCGAGCGAGCTGGACGCCGGGGCGCGGGAGAAGATCCGCGCCGCCCACGGGGGGCTGGTGGCGATGATCGTCGAGGCGTTGGCCGCCCTTGGGCAGCCGGAGCCCCGGCTTTCGGCGATGTTGCTGCAGGGCGTGGTCGACGCGGCCGTACGGCGGATCGAGCTCGGAGCTGCCGAGGTTCCCGAGGTCGTCACGGAGACCGCCGTCGCCATGGCCCTGCGGGGCGTCCGGGGCTGAGGCCCCCGGGGCTCCGCCCCGGACCCCGCGCCTCAAACGCCGGCGGGCTGGGCGATGGCAGCAGCCGGGGAGTCGGGCGGGGGAGGAGGGTGAGGGGGTTGAGGTACACCTCGCCCGCCAGGAGGCCCCAGTGGAGGCACGGGGTCGGGCAGTGGGAGCCCGGCGTCAGGGTCGCGACCGCCTGGCCCGCCGTGACCTCCTCGCCCTCCGAGACCAGGGGGCGGACCGGCTCGTAGGTCGTGCGCAGGCCGTTCGGGAGGGTGAGGGAGAGGACCCCGCGGCCCGCGACCTGCCCGGCGTAGTGCACCCGCCCCGGACCGACCGCGCGGAGCTCCGCGCCCACCGGCGCGGACAGGTCCACACCGCGGTGGCCGGCCGCGTACGGGGTCGGGGGCGGGTCCCACCAGCGGGTCACCGTCAGGGGCGGCGGCAGCGGGCGGACCCCGGGGAGGGCCGCCTGGGCCAGAGCCAGCAGCAGGCTGAGCAGCAGTGTCGTCATGGGGCACAGCCTCCCCGCAGGCGCCGGGATCGCGGGCGGGCCTGTGGACGGCCCGGCGCATGGGGACAACGCCGTCACCCGGCATACCGCCGGGTCCCGTACACTTCTTGTGGCGATCCGGGTCACCGGGTCGACTTCGCACGCCCCGGCACCAGCCCGAAAGGGCCAGGTGACAGCGTCTCTCGGTCCCTCATGGGGGCAGGGCGCGGTGGGGCGTCAGGAACCAAACCGAGAAACCAAGGAGATGGCCATGGCCGTCGTCACGATGCGGGAGCTGCTGGAAAGCGGCGTCCACTTCGGTCACCAGACCCGCCGCTGGAACCCGAAGATGAAGCGCTTCATCTTCACGGAGCGCAACGGCATCTACATCATCGACCTGCTCCAGTCGCTGTCGTACATCGACCGCGCCTACGAGTTCGTGAAGGAGACCGTCGCCCACGGCGGTTCCATCATGTTCGTCGGTACCAAGAAGCAGGCCCAGGAGGCCATCGCCGAGCAGGCGACCCGCGTTGGCATGCCGTACGTCAACCAGCGCTGGCTGGGTGGCATGCTCACCAACTTCTCCACCGTCTACAAGCGCCTCCAGCGTCTGAAGGAGCTTGAGGCGATCGACTTCGAGGACGTCGCCGCCTCGGGTCTCACCAAGAAGGAGCTCCTGGTCCTCTCCCGCGAGAAGGCCAAGCTGGAGAAGACCCTCGGTGGTATCCGCGAGATGTCGAAGGTCCCCAGCGCCGTCTGGATCGTCGACACCAAGAAGGAGCACATCGCCGTCGGTGAGGCGCGCAAGCTCCACATCCCGGTCGTCGCGATCCTCGACACCAACTGCGACCCCGACGAGGTCGACTACAAGATCCCGGGCAACGACGACGCGATCCGCTCCGTCACCCTGCTCACCCGCGTGATCGCCGACGCCGTCGCCGAGGGCCTCATCGCCCGTTCCGGTGCCGCGACCGGTGACTCGAAGCCGGGCGAGAAGGCCGCCGCCGAGCCGCTCGCCGAGTGGGAGCGCGACCTGCTCGAGGGCGACAAGAAGGCCGACGACGCCGCTGAGGCCGCTCCGGCCGAGGCCGCCGCCGAGGCCCCGGCCGCCGAGGCCGAGGCCCCGGCCGCCGACGCCGAGCAGGCCTGACCCACTGAGAGCGCCCGGCGTTCACGCGCCGGGCACTCGCAGCACGGACGATGACGGCGGGGGAGCCGCGCCACAAGCGCGGCGCCTCCGCCGTTCACCCGTAGATCTACGACTTCGAGAGAGAATCACAGACTCATGGCGAACTACACCGCCGCTGACGTCAAGAAGCTCCGCGAGCTCACCGGCGCCGGCATGCTGGACTGCAAGAACGCGCTCGTGGACGCCGACGGCGACGTCGACAAGGCCCAGGAGGCCCTCCGCATCAAGGGTCAGAAGGGCGTCGCCAAGCGCGAGGGCCGTTCTGCCGAGAACGGCGCGGTCGTCTCCCTCATCGCCGACGACAACACCTCCGGTGTCATCGTCGAGCTGAAGTGCGAGACCGACTTCGTCGCCAAGGGCGAGAAGTTCCTGGCCGTCGCCAACCAGCTGGCCGCGCACGTCGCCGCGACCTCCCCGGCCGACATCGAGGCGCTGCTCGCGTCCGAGATCGAGCCCGGCAAGACCGTCACGGCCTTCGTGGACGAGGCGAACGCCAACCTCGGCGAGAAGATCGTCCTGGACCGCTTCGCGCAGTTCACCGGCGGTTACGTGACCGCGTACATGCACCGCACGATGCCCGACCTGCCGTTCCAGATCGGCGTCCTGGTCGAGCTCGACAAGGAGAACGCCGAGGTCGCCCGCGGCGTGGCGCAGCACATCGCCGCGTTCGCCCCGCAGTGGCTGTCCGCCGAGGACGTCCCGGCCGAGAAGGTCGAGTCCGAGCGTCGCATCGCCGAAGAGGTCACCCGCGCGGAGGGCAAGCCCGAGGCTGCCATCGCGAAGATCGTCGAGGGTCGCGTCAACGGCTTCTTCAAGGACGCCACGCTGCTCGGCCAGGCCTACGCCCTGGACAACAAGAAGTCCGTCCAGAAGGTTCTGGACGAGGCCGGTGTCACCCTGAAGCGCTTCACCCGCATCAAGGTCGGCATCTGAGTCCGTCCGTACGCGACGGACACCCGGACCCCGGTAGGGTCTGAGGCAGTCGTCCGCGCTCGCGCAGGACGACCGCAGATCTGACGAGGAGGCCATTGCCGCAGAGGGAACCGCAAGGACCCACCGGCAATGGCCTTCTTCGTATGTGCACGAGGAGATCTCCATGAATCAGGGCGTGGACCCCCACACCGCTTCCGACGACAAGAGCGACCAGGACAAGAAGGGCCGCCGCTTCATGCTGAAGCTGTCGGGCGAGGCCTTCTCGGGTGGCAGAGGACTGGGCGTCGACCCCGACGTCGTGCACGCCATCGCGCGCGAGATCGCCGCCGTGGTCCGTGACGGCGCGGAGATCGCCGTCGTGATCGGCGGCGGAAACTTCTTCCGCGGCGCCGAACTCCAGCAGCGCGGCATGGACCGGGCCCGCTCCGACTACATGGGCATGCTCGGCACGGTCATGAACTGCCTCGCCCTCCAGGACTTCCTGGAGAAGGAGGGCATCGACTCCCGCGTGCAGACCGCCATCACCATGGGCCAGGTCGCGGAGCCGTACATCCCGCTGCGCGCAGTGCGCCACCTGGAGAAGGGCCGCGTCGTCATCTTCGGCGCCGGCATGGGCATGCCGTACTTCTCCACCGACACCACGGCCGCCCAGCGCGCCCTGGAGATCGACGCCGAGGCCCTGCTCATGGGCAAGAACGGTGTCGACGGGGTCTACGACTCCGACCCCAAGAAGAACCCCGACGCGGTGAAGTTCGACGCACTGGAGTACGGCGAGGTCCTCTCCCGGGACCTCAAGGTCGCCGACGCGACGGCGATCACGCTGTGCCGCGACAACAAGCTGCCGATCCTCGTCTTCGAACTGCTCGCCGAGGGCAATATCGCGCGCGCCGTCAAGGGTGAGAAGATCGGCACGCTTGTCAGCGACCAGGGAACCCGGGCCTGAGCTGTCCGCCGCCGGGCCGGGCCCTGCCGGGCCCGCCCGTCCCGCCCGCCTGAACCATCCAATCAAGACATGCAGGAGCACGTGGTGATCGAAGAAATCCTCCTCGAGGCCGAGGAGAAGATGGAGAAGGCCGTCGTCGTCGCCAAGGAGGACTTCGCCGCGATTCGCACCGGCCGTGCGCACCCGGCGATGTTCAACAAGATCGTGGCGGACTACTACGGCGCCATCACGCCCATCAACCAGCTCGCCTCCTTCTCGGTGCCCGAGCCGCGCATGGCGATCGTGACCCCGTTCGACAAGAGCGCGCTGCGCAACATCGAGCAGGCCATCCGCGACTCCGACCTCGGTGTCAACCCGAGCAACGACGGCAACATCATCCGGGTGACCTTCCCCGAGCTGACGCAGGACCGCCGCAAGGAGTACATCAAGGTCGCCAAGAACAAGGCCGAGGACTCCAAGGTCTCGATCCGCTCCGTGCGCCGCAAGGCGAAGGACGCCCTCGACAAGCTCGTCAAGGACAAGGAAGCCGGCGAGGACGAGGTGCGCCGCGCGGAGAAGGAGCTCGACGACACCACCGCGAAGTACGTCGCGCAGGTGGACGAGCTCCTCAAGCACAAGGAAGCCGAGCTCCTCGAAGTCTGATGAACGACTCTTCCTGGCAGCCGGAGCCGGTTCCGGCGGGTCCCGCATACGATGCGCAGGTGGGCCCGCACACTCGGCCCATGCCCATCGTGCCCGATGCCGCCGGCCGTGACTTCGACGACCGGGAAGCACGCGATCGGGGGGCCGCACCGGACAGCGGCCCCCTCTTCCGCGACGAGACGCCGCCGCAGGAGCCCATGCCCAGCCCCCCGCCCCCGCCCTCGCAGGTACCGCAGGACGCCTCGCCCCCGCCGCAGAAGAAGCGCGCCGGGCGGGACCTGCGTGCCGCCATAGGGGTCGGCGTCGGCCTCGGCGCGGTGATCTTCGCTTCGCTGTTCATCGTCAAGGCGGTCTTCGTCGGCGTCATCGTCGTCGCGGTCGTCGTGGGCCTGTGGGAGCTCACCTCCCGGCTCCAGGAGAAGAAGGGCATCAAGGCCCCGCTGGTACCGCTCGCGGTCGGTGGCGCGGCCATGGTCATCGCCGGGTACGTCCGGGGAGCCGAGGGTGCCTGGGTCGCCATGGCCCTGACCGCGCTGGCGGTCCTGGTCTGGCGGATGACCGAACCGCCCGAGGACTACCTCAAGGACGTCACGGCGGGCGTCTTCGCGGCCTTCTACGTGCCGTTCCTGGCCACTTTCGTCGCGATGCTGCTCACCGCCGACGACGGGCCCCAGCGCGTGGTCACCTTCCTGCTGCTGACCGTGGTCAGCGACACCGGGGCCTACGCGGTCGGCTGGCGCTTCGGCAAGACCAAGCTCGCGCCCCGCATCAGCCCCGGCAAGACCCGCGAGGGGCTCTTCGGCGCGGTGGCCTTCGCCATGGCGGCCGGCGCGCTGTGCATGGAGTTCCTGATCGACGACGGCTCCTGGTGGCAGGGCTTGCTGCTGGGGCTGGCGGTCGCGGTCAGCGCCACCCTGGGCGACCTCGGCGAGTCGATGATCAAGCGTGACCTGGGCATCAAGGACATGGGCACCCTGCTCCCCGGCCACGGCGGCATCATGGACCGCCTGGACTCCCTGCTGCCGACGGCCCCGGTGGTCTGGCTGCTGCTGGCGGCCTTCGTCGGCACCGGCTGACCTGCGAAAAGGGGTCGCAACACGCCGGGCGGTTACTCTTGAAAGGCGCGCTGCTTCTGCGGCGCGCCTTTCGTCTTACAAGGAGTACCTGCCATGGCCCGCCCCGTTCCGGGAGAGCTCACCTTCGTCGCCCCTCGCGGGGCCAAGAAGCCGCCCCGGCACCTCGCCGACATGACCCCGGCCGAGCGCCGCGAGGCGGTCGCCGCGATCGGTGAGAAGCCGTTCCGGGCCAAGCAGCTCTCCCAGCACTACTTCGCCCGGTACGCGCACGACCCGGCCGAGTGGACCGACATCCCGGCGGGCTCCCGCGAGAAGCTCCAGCAGGAGCTGCTGCCGGAGCTGATGAACGTCGTCCGGCACATCAGCTGCGATGACGACACCACCCGCAAGACCCTGTGGAAGCTGCACGACGGCACGCTCGTCGAGTCCGTGCTGATGCGCTACCCCGACCGGGTCACCATGTGCATCTCCTCGCAGGCCGGCTGCGGCATGAACTGTCCGTTCTGCGCCACCGGCCAGGCAGGCCTGGACCGCAACCTGTCCACCGCCGAGATCGTGCACCAGATCGTCGACGGCATGCGCGCCCTGCGCGACGGCGAGGTCCCCGGCGGCCCGGCCCGCCTGTCGAACATCGTCTTCATGGGCATGGGCGAGCCGCTGGCCAACTACAACCGCGTGGTCGGCGCCATCCGCCGCCTCACCGACCCGGAGCCCGACGGCCTGGGCCTGTCGCAGCGCGGCATCACGGTCTCCACCGTCGGCCTGGTCCCGGCCATGCTGCGCTTCGCCGACGAGGGCTTCAAGTGCCGCCTCGCCGTCTCGCTGCACGCGCCCGACGACGAGCTGCGCGACACCCTGGTCCCCGTGAACACCCGCTGGAAGGTCCGCGAGGTCCTCGACGCGGCGTGGGAGTACGCCGAGAAGTCCGGCCGCCGGATCTCGATCGAGTACGCGCTGATCCGCGACATCAACGACCAGGCCTGGCGCGGCGACCTCCTGGGCAGGCTGCTCAAGGGCAAGCGCGTCCACGTCAACCTGATCCCGCTGAACCCGACGCCGGGCTCCAAGTGGACCGCCTCGCGGCCCGAGGACGAACGCGCCTTCGTGGAGGCCATCGCCCGGCACGGCGTGCCCGTGACCGTACGGGACACCCGCGGCCAGGAGATCGACGGCGCCTGCGGCCAGCTGGCGGCGAGCGAGCGGTAGGCTGGCCCGCGTACATCTGCATATTCCGACAGGGGAGCGCCACAGCGCTGAGAGTGCGGTAACCGTCAGGCCGCAGACCCTCTGAACCTTGCCCAGGTCATTCTGGGTAGGAAGTTCGGTCATCACCTCAAGCTGTTGCGCCCTGCCCCGGGCGCCCCGCTCGACAGAGCGCCCGGGGCAGGGCCGCGTCTTCTCCTGGTCACCCCAGGAGGAATGTTTACGTGAGCACCAAGAAGATCGTGGGGGCGGCGCTGGCCGCCGCCCTCGGCGTCACCACACTGGCCGCGTGCGGCGACGGCGGCAAGGACAAGACCGCGGGCGCGAGCGAAGCCCCGAAGTCCAAGACCGTCACCCTCGTCTCCCACGACTCCTTCAACGTGACCGAGGCGGTCCTCAAGGAGTTCGAGCAGCAGAGCGGCTACACCGTCAAGGTGCTGAAGTCCGGGGACGCGGGCGCCGCCCTGAACCAGGAGATCCTCACCAAGGGCTCCCCGCGCGGCGACGTCTTCTTCGGTGTGGACAACACCCTCCTCTCGCGCGCCCTCGACAACGGAATCTTCACGCCGTACGAGGCCAAGGGCCTGGCCGGGGTGAAGCCCGAGTACGTGCTCGACAAGGAGCACCGGGTCACCCCGATCGACTCCGGCGACATCTGCGTCAACTACGACAAGGCGTACTTCGCCGACAAGAAGATCGCCCCGCCGCAGACGCTGGACGACCTGGTCAAGCCGGAGTACAAGAACCTGCTGGTCACCGAGAACGCCGCGACCTCCTCGCCCGGCCTCGGCTTCCTGCTCGCCTCCGTCGGCAAGTACGGCGAGGACGGCTGGAAGGACTACTGGAGCAAGCTCAAGGCCAACGGCGTCGAGGTCGTCGACGGCTGGGAGCAGGCCTACAACGAGCGCTTCTCCGGCTCCGCGGGCGGCAAGAAGGCCAAGGGCGACCGCCCGCTGGTCGTCTCCTACGCCTCCAGCCCGCCGGTCGAGGTGCTCTACGCCGACCCGCAGCCGGCCGAGGCCCCGACGGGCGTCGCCACCGGCACCTGCTTCCGCCAGATCGAGTTCGCCGGTCTGCTGAAGGGCGCGAAGAACGAGGAGGGCGGCAAGGCCCTGATCGACTTCCTGATCGGCAAGAAGTTCCAGGAGGACATGCCGCTCCAGATGTTCGTGAACCCCGTGACGAAGGACGCTGCCCTGCCGGAGCTGTTCACGAAGCACGGCGTGGTGGTCGAGAAGCCCGAGAACGTGGCTCCGGAGACCATCGCCAAGAACCGTGAGCAGTGGGTCAAGGCATGGACCTCGCTCGTCGTGAAGTAGGCGGTACGCAGGAGTCGGGCGCGGCGTCGGGGGGCGCCGCGCCGGACCCCGGCCCCCGCGAGGGCGTCCGGGCGACGGCCGTGCGGCTCGCCCTGATGGCCGTGCCCCTGGCCTTCTTCGGGCTGTTCTTCGCCTACCCCGTCACGGCGATCGTCGGGCGGGGACTCAAGACCGACGCCGGCTGGCAGTTCGGCCGGATCGGCGAGGTGATCACCCGGCCCGACATCGCCGACGTGCTGTGGTTCACCACCTGGCAGGCGCTCGCCTCCACCGCGCTCACGCTGCTGATCGCACTCCCCGGCGCGTACGTGTTCGCGCGCTTCGAGTTCCCCGGCAAACAACTGCTGCGGGCCCTGGTGACCGTTCCCTTCGTGCTGCCGACCGTGGTGGTCGGCAGCGCCTTCCTCGCGCTGGTCGGCCGGGGCGGGCTGCTGGACGAACTGTGGGGCGTCCGGCTCGACACCACCGTGTGGGCGATCCTGCTCGCGCACGTCTTCTTCAACTACGCCGTCGTCGTACGGACCGTCGGCGGGCTCTGGGCGCAGCTGGACCCGCGCCAGGAGGAAGCCGCCCGGGTACTGGGCGCGGGCCGGTTCGCCGCCTGGCGGCGGGTGACGCTGCCCGCGCTGGGCCCGGCGGTGGCAGCCGCCTCGCTGATGGTGTTCCTGTTCACCTTCAGCTCCTTCGGCGTCGTGCAGATCCTCGGCGGACCCTCGTACGCCACCCTGGAGGTGGAGGTCTACCGGCAGACCGCGCAGCTCCTGGACCTGCCCACGGCCGCCGTGCTGACGATGGTGCAGTTCGCCGCGGTGATGCTGATCCTCGGCGTGCACGCCTGGACCGTGCGCAAGCGGGAGACCGCGCTGCGGCTGGTGGACCCTGGGCGGACCGCGCACCGGCCGCGCGGGACCGGGCAGTGGCTGCTGCTCGCGGGCGTGCTCCTGACGGTGGCCCTGCTCGTCGTGGCGCCGCTGGGCGTCCTGGTGGAGCGGTCCTTCGACGCGCCCGGCGGGTACGGCCTCGGCTTCTACCGGGCGTTGCAGGACGCGGGCGCCGGTGGCGGAACGTTCCTGGTGCCGCCGCTGGAGGCGATCTGGAACTCCCTGGGGTACGCCGCCACCGCCACCGCCATCGCCCTGGTCATCGGCGGGCTCGCGGCCGCGGCGCTGACCCGGCGCGGAGGCCGCTTCGTACGGGGCTTCGACGCGCTGCTGATGCTCCCGCTGGGCGTCTCCGCGGTGACCGTGGGCTTCGGCTTCCTGATCACCCTGGACAAGCCGCCGCTGGACCTGCGGACTTCGTGGATCCTGGTGCCGCTCGCCCAGGCACTGGTGGGCGTGCCTTTCGTCGTACGGACCATGCTGCCGGTGCTGCGTGCCGTGGACGCGCGGCTTCGGGAGGCCGCCGCCGTGCTCGGCGCCTCCCCGCTGCGGGCCTGGCGGGAGGTGGACCTGCCGCTGGTGCGGCGGGCGCTGCTGATCGCGGCCGGGTTCGCCTTCGCGGTCTCGCTGGGGGAGTTCGGCGCGACCGTGTTCATCGCGCGGCCGGACCGGCCGACGCTGCCGGTGGCCGTGGCGCGGCTGCTGGGGCGGGCCGGTGAGCTGAACTACGGGCAGGCGATGGCCCTGAGCACGATCCTGATGCTGGTGTGCGCGGTGTCCCTGCTGGTGCTGGAGCGACTGCGACCCGACAAGACCTCCGGAGAATTCTGATGACACTGCTTCAACTGGAAGGGGTGTCGGTCCGCTTCGGTGAACGAGCCGTTGGGTACGCCCTGGATCGCGTGGACCTCGCGGTCGCCGAGCACGAGATCGTGTGCGTGCTGGGGCCGAGCGGAAGCGGCAAGTCCACGCTGCTGCGGGTCGTCGCGGGGCTCCAGCCGGTGTCCGGGGGACGGGTGGTGCTGGGCGGGGCGGACCAGGCCGGCGTGCCCGTGCACCGGCGGGGCGTGGGCCTCATGTTCCAGGACCACCAGCTCTTCCCGCACCGCGACGTCGGCGGGAACGTCGCCTTCGGGCTGCGCATGCGGGGCCTTGCGCGCACCTCGTACGAGGCCCAGGTCGCGGAGCTGCTGGAGCTGGTCGGGCTCCCCGGAGCCCAGCGCCGGGCGGTGGCCTCCCTGTCGGGCGGCGAGCAGCAGCGGGTGGCGCTGGCCCGGGCGCTGGCCCCGTCGCCGCGGCTGCTGATGCTGGACGAACCGCTGGGACAGCTGGACCGCGGGCTGCGGGAGCGGCTGGTGGTGGAGCTCCAGGGGCTGTTCTCCCGGCTGGGCACGACGGTGCTCGCCGTCACGCACGACCAGGGGGAGGCCTTCGCGCTGGCCGACCGGGTGGTGGTGATGCGGGACGGGCGGATCGCGCAGACGGGGACGCCGCTGGAGGTGTGGCAGCGCCCGGCCTCGGAGTTCGTGGCGCGGTTCCTCGGCTTCGAGAACGTGGTCCCGGCGACGGTGTCCGGCCGTGCCGCGGCGACCGCGTGGGGCCGGATCCCGGTCCCGGAGGGCTCCCCCGAGGGGCCGCACCAGCTGCTGGTCCGCCCCTCCGGGGTGGTGCTCGCGGCGGCCGGCCTGCCCTGCGAGGTGGTCGCGCGGACCTTCCGCGGCACGCACGTCTCCCTCCGGCTGCGGCCGGAGGCGGGGCCGCAGCTGGAAGCCGAATGCGGGCTGGCCGGGGCGCCGGCGGTGGGCGACCGGGTCGCGGTCACCTTCAGCCCGGCCGAGGTCGTCGTCCTGAAGGCGGACACCCGCCGGGACACCCCCTAGGCGGGGAGGATCTTGTCGCAGCCGATCGGCAGGTGGCGCGGGCCGCGCAGGACCGCGTTCTGGCGGTAGGGCGGCGGGTCCTCCAGCAGCCGGGGGTTCTCCAGCCTGCGGGCCAGCTCGCTCAGGGCCAGCGCGGCCTCCAGCCGGGCCAGCGGCGCGCCGAAGCAGCTGTGGATGCCGCTGCCGAGGCCCAGGTGCTGGACGTCCGGGCGGTCCGGGTCGAAGCGGTCCGGGTCCTTGAACCGCCGGGGGTCGCGGTTGCCGGAGGCCAGGATCAGCCAGAGCGAGGAGCCCTTGGGGATGGTCACGCCCTCCATCTCGATGTCGGCCAGGGGAGTGCGCTGCGGCAGCAGCTGCACCGGGGGCTCGTAGCGCAGCAGCTCCTCCACGATCGGGACGGACAGCGCCGGATCGGCGCGCAGCCGGTCCAGGACCTCCGGATGGCGCAGCAGGGTGAGCATGCCGTTGGTGATCAGGTTGACGGTGGTCTCGTGCCCGGCGATCAGCAGCAGCGCCGCGGTGCTGAGCACTTCCATCGTGCTCATGGCGCCGTCCGGCCCCTGCCCGGTCGACAGCTCCGAGAGCATGTCCCCGGTGGGGTTCTTGTGCCGCTCCTCGATCAGCCCGGCCAGGTACATGCCGAGTTCCATGCGGGCGCCCTGCGTCTTCTTGACGCGTTCGGTGGGATCGGCGTCCGGATCGGGGTCCAGGCTCGCGGCGAGCGTGTCGGCCCAGACGTGGAAGCGGGCCTCGTCCTCGCTCGGCACGCCCAGCAGCCGGCAGATCACCGTGACCGGGAAGGGGTACGAGAACTCCTCGACCAGGTCGATCCGCCCCGGGTCGCCCCGCTCGGCGATCGCGTCGATCAGACCGGTGACGATGCCGCCCAGCTCGCCGCGCATGTCGTGGACGCGGTGCGGGGAGTGCGGCGGCCCGAAGGGGCGGTTCGTCATCCGGCGCAGCCGGTCGTGGTCGGGCGGGTCCAGCTTCAGGAAGGACGGGGGCAGGGCCGTCTGGCCTTCCTCCTCGTCCCCCTCGTTCAGCAGGTCGCCGGCGGTCGATGCCAGGTTGCGGGAGTCGGAGCTGATCCGCGGATCGTGCAGCAGGCTCTTGATCTCGTGATAGGTGCTGACGACGTACGGTCCGTCCCCGTCGTGGAACACCGGCCCGGTCTTGCGGAGCTCCTCGTACAGGGGATACGGGTTGGCCCGGCTGGAGTAGTCGAGGATCTGCCGCAGGATGCCTTCAGTCATGAGAGGTCCTCGTGCTCAGTTGTGCGCCGGCGTGAAGGTCATCCGCCGGTCGGCCGGCGAGTAACCGCTCAGGGTGATGGTCGGGCCGTGCGTCGGCACCGACGGGTCGGGGAAGTCCGGGTCCAGCGGCTTGTTCCCCTCGCTCCTGCGGTCCACCGTCGCGTAGGGCGGCGGGAACGGAGCGGTCTGCTCGATCTGCCGCTCGTAGAAGTCCAGCCAGCGGCACTGGTCGAAGGTGACGGCGCCGATGACGCGCCCCTGGTAGCCGTAGACGCCGACGAACCTGCGCTCGGCGCGCGACCCCTGCGCGATGAGGATCTCGGTCCCCATCGAGGGCACCCCGACCGACTTGATGTTCACCCCGAACTGGGAGGACCAGAAGGCCGGCACCCACACGTGGGGGCGGCGGTCCACGCCTTCGCTGAGCATGTTGTGCGCCGCCGTCTCGGCCTGGGCGACGGCGTTGCCCCAGTGCTCCAGGGAGAGGAACTGGTACCCGAACAGCGCGTGCGGGGAGCGTGCCACGTCACCCGCCACATAGATGTCGTCGGTGACGATGCCCCAGATGTTGAAGGCCCGGCAGCCCGCGTCGCAGGCGATGCCCCGCGGGCCCGCGCCCAGTCCGGATCCGGCCAGCCACTCGGTGTTGCGCTGGGCGCCGAGCCCCACGATCACGACGTCGGTCTCCAGGACGGTGCCGTCCGAGATGTGGGCGGCGCGCACCTGGCCCGAGGAGTCGCCCTCCAGCCCGGTGACCATGATCCCGGTCCGCAGATCCACCCCGTTCTCGCGGTGCATCTCGGCCGCGACCTCGCCGACCACCCCGCCCAGGGCCCCGACCAGGGGCGCGGCGCCCCGCTCGGCGACGGTGACCGCGAGATCCCGCTCCCGGCAGGCGGAGGCGATCTCGGAGCCGGTGAACCCGGCGCCGATGACCAGCACCCGGCGCGGTCCGGCCGCGAGCCGCCGCTCCAGGGCGGTGCCGTCGTCCCGGGTACGCAGGGTGAAGACGCCTTCGAGGGCCGCCTCCTCCTCGTTCGGCCACGGCCGGGCCCGTACCCCGGTGGCGATCAGCAAGCGGTCGTACTCCACCTCGTCCCCGTCGGCGAGCTTGACCCGTCTGCCCGCCATGTCCAGACCGGTGGCGGGTACGCCGAGCCGCCACTTGGCGTCGATGTCACGGCGGCGGGGGAGGGCCGTACGGTCCGCGGTCGCCTTGCCCAGCAGGACCTGCTTGGACAGCGGAGGGCGGTCGTACGGCTCGTAGGGCTCGTCGCCGATCATCGTGAGAGATCCGGCGAACCCCTTCTCGCGCATGGTCTCGGCGGCCCGCAGGCCGGCGAGGGAAGCGCCCACGACCACGATGCGGCCTTCGCGCTTGAGCCGCTCCAGGGCTGAGTCACCGCTCACCACTCGCCTCCGCGGTCGACAGGGAACCGTTCATCGCGTCCATCAGGATGGCCCTCACGGGGCAGGCGTGGACGGCGCGGACGACGTTCTCGCGGTGCTCCTCATCGGGCTGCGGGTTGTACAGCAGCGACTCGTCGCCGTGCATGGCGAACACGTCCGGGGCGAGGAACGCGCACTGGGCATAGCCCTGACAGCGGTTGAGGTCCACGACAAGTCTCATGAGGCGTCAGCCCTTCCGTGACCTGGTCACCCCCGCTACCGACCGGCCCCGAGACCCCCGAGCCCCGCCCCTGACTCTCCTTCTTCCAGCATGCGCGCGACGGCCAACCGGCGCCCGTCGGGACGCGGGCCCGGCAGCGGCGGGGCTCAGGCGGGCCGGTTCAGGCTCGTCCGCAGCACGTGGAGGCTCACGGCCAGCACCCAGAACGGGAAGACCAGCTCGGACCAGGGCACGCCGGGGGCGACGACCAGGAGCGCCAGCCCGCAGGCGAAGCCGAAGGCGGAGAGCGGGCGCGGGAAGACCCCGAGGCGGCGCCCGATGGTGGAGGTCGTGAAGACGAACACGGCGGCCATCCGCATCGCGTAGGTCGTGAGGACGGTGTACGCGAAGGGACGGCCGAAACCGGAAGGCGGTGTGGCCTCCCCCAGTACCGTCCCGGCCGCCGCGGCGGCGACGAACAGGGTGGCGGTGAAGACGAACCCGCTGCCCAGGAAGACCGTCGCGACGAACCGGTCCTCCCTCTCGCCCGCGTGCGCGCGCAGCGCCCCCATGAACCACAGGAAGAAGATCCCGGCGAACGGGACGATCTCCAGCGCCGTGCGGACCGCCCAGCGGTCCCCCTCGTCGACGGGGGCGTCGGCCGGGCTCCCCGAGGGGATGGCGATCCGCATGAGCACAATGGCCGCGGTCAGCAGGACCGCGAAGACGACCCCGGCCATCCCCGCGGCCCGGGGCGTCCGCATCCGCGTCGTGGTGGAGGAGTCCATGCCTCCAGCAGGGGGCAGCCGCCGCGCCCCCGCCACCCCGCGGACCCGGGGGAGTGAACCGGCGCGCCGACCGGATCGGGACGCGCGGGGCGGGGAGGCCGGGTCAGGAGACCGGGACCGGCTCCGGTGCTTCCTCCTGCGCTCCCTCGTGCTTGCCGTACCAGGCGACCGCCACCGCGCCCGTGACGGCCAGGACGAAGCCGAGGACCGCCAGCCAGGCCAGGCCCGGGCGGGAGGCGTCGCCGAGCCACAGGACGCCGATCGCGCCCGGCAGGACCGTCTCGCCGACGACCAGGGCCGCCGTCGCCCCGTTCACCGAGCCGATCTGGAGGGCGACCGTGTGCAGGTACATGCCGCCGATGCCCGCCAGCAGGATGGCGTAGAGGGCCGGGTCGGAGAGCAGGGTGCCGAGGTCGAAGGGGTCGACGCCGTCCAGGATCCGCACGCCGACGCCCAGCGCGCCGAAGCCCAGGCCGGACAGCAGACCCGCCAGGATCGCCGCCCCGCCGCCGAGGAGGCGTACGGCGACCGTGCCGCCCACCATCAGCAGCAGCGTGATCCCCAGTAGCCACCAGTGCGTGGACATCGGCGCGTGGTGGCCGCCCTCGTGGCCCGCCGCCGTCGCCAGCAGCACCAGCGCGGTGCAGACGACCCCGATCGAGGTCCACTCCTTGCGGCTCAGCCGGATGCCCAGCATCTTCACGCTCAGCACGGCCGTGATCACCAGGTTGGCGCTGATCACCGTCTGGGACAGGAACAGCGGAAGGAGCCGGGCCGCCAGCGCGCCGAGGCCGAAGCCCACGAAGTCCAGGATGGTGCCGACGATGAACTCCCAGGTCATGGCGGCTTTGGCGGTGGACGACAGGTTCGGTCCGCCATGTGCCGTCACCCCGGCCGAGGGCGGGGACTTCCGGGCGGCGCGCCGCGATCCGACGGCTTGCAGCACGGATCCCGTGCCGTAGCAGAGGGACGCCGCGACAGCGGTCAGCAGGCCTATGAGCACCGAGGGCTCCGTTCACGTCTGGCAGGTTTTGCGTACCTCTGCCAGACGTGTGAACGGGCCGGGAAGTTGCCTCCGGACGTCAGGCCATTGCGGCGAGGGCGTCCGGGACCTCGTCCACGGAGTCCACCAGGGCGATCCGGGACTCCATCGCCCGGCCGCGCGCCAGAGCCTGGAGCAGCGGCCACGTGGGGAGGTGCTCGGTCCAATGGGCCCGGTCGACCAGGACCATCGGCGCGGGCTCGCCCCGCGACTCGTAGTAGTTCGGCGTCGCGCTGTCGAAGATCTCCTGCACGGTGCCCGCCGCGCCCGGCAGGAACACCACGCCCGCGGTGGACCGGGCCAGCAACCCGTCCTCCCGGGTGGCGTTCGCGAAGTACTTGCCGATGTGCCCCGCGAAGGCGTTCGGCGGCTCGTGCCCGTAGAACCAGGTCGGGATGCCCACCGAATCGCCGCCGTCGGGCCAGCGCTCCCGTACGGCGAAGGCCGCCCGAGCCCAGTCGGACACCGACGGCGCGAAGGACGGGGCCTTGGCCAGCAGCTCCAAGGCCTCCGGAAGGGCCGCGTCCGGGGCCGGGGCCAGGTAGGCGCCGAGGTTGGCGGCCTCCATCGCGCCGGGGCCGCCGCCGGTGGCCACCGTGAGCCCGGACCGGGCCAGCACCCGCCCCAGCCGCGCCGCGCCGAGGTACTCCGTACCGCCGCGGGCCATGGCGTGGCCACCCATCACGCCCACCACCCGGGCGCCGGCGAGGTGCTCGTCGAGGGCGTCGGAGATGGCGTCGTCGTGGATGGAGCGGAGCATCGAGGAGAAGATGTCGCCGTCGGCCTTGGTCTCCTGGAACCAGGCGTAGGCCTGCGCGTCCGGAGTGGCCTCGTAGCCGCCCGACAGCCCCGCGAACAGCTCCTCGGGCGTGTAGAGCAGACCGCGGTACGGGTTGAACGGCAGGTCGGGGACCGGCGGGAAGACCAGCGCACCGTCCGCGCGGACCTTCACCGAGGCGTCGGGCTCCATCGCGCAGCCCAGGAACACGGCCGCCGAGGTGTCGGCGGACAGCAGCGCGAAGGTCCGCTCCAGCAGGTTGACCGACTGGATCCGGTAGCCGCTCAGCGAGCCCCGGGCCACGACCCGGTCGAACTCGGCGAGCGTCTCGATCTCGATGTCTGCGTTGACCATTCGGCCCACCCTAAGCGCTGCCCGCGTCAGCGGGTCAGCGCCAGGGACGTCAGCTGCGCCACACCCCAGCTGAGCGGTACGCACACGGCCGCCAGCGCGGTCGCCTCCAGACCCGCCGCCGTACGCAGGACCCTGGCCGGAGCGCCCATGCCGAGCAGCGCCTCACGGCCGGCGGCACGGACCTGCCGGGCCTCCACCGCGGATGTGAGAAGGGTCGCGGCGGCGCACAGGGCCACCAGGACCGCGGCCGGTCCGGTCAGCGGACCCAGCGGGACGAGCGGCCCGCCCCGGTCGCGCAGGGTCAGCGCGGTCAGGGCCCCCGCGCCGACCGCGCACAGCACCCCGAGGGGCGGGCCGAGGCGGGGCGCCTCCTCCTGGAGGGCCCGGCCGGCCAGCAGCCGGAGCGCGCCCGGACGGACCGCCTGCACCAGCGCCCCGCAGGCGTACGCCACGCCCGGCCCGGCGAGGGCGAGGCCGATCGCGGTGAGCGACCAGCCGGCGAGCATGCCGGGGCCGCCGCGTCCCGCGTAGGCCTCCACCGCGAGCCCGCAGGCGGTCAGTGCGATGCCCCAGGGCAGCCCGGTCTGCGGGGCGGGCGCGGTGCGCCGGCGCAGCGTGCAGGCGGTGGCGGCCGAGGCGGCCAGCGGGATCAGGGCCAACAGGGTGAGGGCGGCCGCCACGGGCAGCGGCCGGTCGGCGTGGAGGAGCCGGGCCCCGGCGCCGTCGAAGGGCAGCCCGGTGAGGTCGCCGCGCAGGTGGAGGAAGGCGGCCAGGGCCAGGGCGCTGCCCAGGGCGCACGCGACGGCGGTGGAGATCGCCGCGACCAGGGTGAGCCGTACGGGGCCCAGCCCGGCGGCGTCCAGCCCGTCCCGGGATCGGGCCGCCGGGTCGGTCCGGGCCACGGCGGCGGCGAACCGCACGGTGAAGGCGAGCGGGACCAGGGCCCACAGCAGGCGAGGGAACGATCCGGCGGGCTGCGCCACCGCCCCCGCGAGCACGTACAGGAGCAGGAACCCGGTACCGGCCGAGGCTGCGGCGACGAGCAGCCGGCGCAGCTGGACCAGCGGCCGGGAGCCGCGGGCTAGGCGGATAGCGAGCACGCGGCCTGGCCCTCCGTGGTGTCGGGGGCGGAGGCGGCGAGGGCGCTCGCGGCGGCGGCGGGGCGGCCGTCGAGCAGGGCCAGCTGCCGGTCGGCGACGGCCACGGTCTCCTCGTCGTGGGTGGCGACCAGCACGGTGATCGCGTGGGAGCGGGCCGCGGTGGTCAGCGTACGGAGCAGCAGGGCGCGCTCGGTCCGGTGCAGGGGAGCGGTGGGCTCGTCGGCGAAGAGCACGGCGGGCTCGTTGGCCAGGGCCCGGGCCAGGGCCACCCGCTGGCACTCGGCCCGGGTGAGGGCGGAGGGGCGCTTGCGGGCGAAGGCGCCGATGTCGAGGCGGTCCAGCCATTCGCAGGCGGCGTGCTTGGCGGCGCGGTGGGAGGCGCCTGCGAGCAGCAGGGGCAGGGCGGCGTTCTCCCAGACCTTCAGCTCGGGGAGCAGCTGCGGCTCGGGGCCGATCCAGCCGAACCGGTCACGGCGCAGCCGTTCCCGGGCCAGGGCGCCCATCCTGTGCACGGGCACGCTGTTGAACCAGACCTCGCCCTGCTCGGGCAGGAGCCGCCCGGACAGGCAGCGCAGCAGGGTGGTCTTGCCGCTCCCGCGGGGGCCGGTGAGGGCCAGGATCTCGCCCTGGCGGACTCCGACGGAGATCCCGATCAGGCCGGGGGAACCTCCGTGGGAGTAGTGAAGGGACCGTGCCCAGAGAACGTCATTGTCAGGCGGGGCAGTGTCCGGTGGAGCCACCATGGCGTACACCTCCGTCCGGGGGAACGAAGCGGAGCCCGTCGAAGTCACTGGCGCCGCACTGAGATGTAAAGAGATGAACGTCTTGGATGGTGACAGCACACGGCCCGGACCCCCGCGTTCTCACTCGAACGGAGGCTCCGGGCCGTGGGATGGGACGATTTAAAGCCTGGTCCCGGGGCTCTTTAGAGCTTGGTCCACGCCTCGGTGAGCACCGAGCGCAGGATGCCTTCGATCTCGTCGAAGGTGCTCTGGTCGGCGATCAGCGGCGGGGCCAGCTGGATGACCGGGTCGCCTCGGTCGTCGGCCCGGCAGTACAGACCGTTGTCGAAGAGCGCCTTGGAGAGGAAGCCGTAGAGCACGCGCTCCGTCTCCTCGTCCGTGAAGGACTCCTTGGTGACCTTGTCCTTGACGAGCTCGATGCCGTAGAAGTAGCCGTTGCCGCGGACGTCGCCGACGATCGGCAGGTCGTGCAGCTTCTGCAGCGTCGAGAAGAAGGCGCCCTCGTTGTCCAGCACGTGCTGGTTGAGGCCTTCCTTGTCGAAGATGTCGAGGTTGGCCAGCGCCACCGCGGAGGAGACCGGGTGGCCGCCGAAGGTGTAGCCGTGCAGGAAGGTGTTGTCGCCCTTGTAGAACGGCTCGGCGATGCGGTCCGAGACGATGCAGGCACCGATCGGGGAGTAGCCCGAGGTCATGCCCTTGGCGCAGGTGATCATGTCCGGGACGTAGCCGAACTTGTCACAGGCGAACATCGTGCCGAGGCGGCCGAACGCGCAGATCGTCTCGTCGGAGACGAGCAGGACGTCGTACTCGTCGCAGATCTCGCGGACCCGCTGGAAGTACCCGGGCGGCGGCGGGAAGCAGCCACCGGCGTTCTGCACCGGCTCCAGGAAGACGGCGGCGACGGTGTCGGCGCCCTCGAACAGGATCTCCTGCTCGATCTGGTCGGCGCACCAGCGGCCGAAGGCCTCGGGGTCGTCGCCGTAGATCGGGGCGCGGTAGATGTTGGTGTTCGGCACCTTGTGCGTACCGGGGACGAGCGGCTCGAAGGGGGCCTTCAGGGCCGGCAGGCCGGTGATGGACAGGGCGCCCTGCGGGGTGCCGTGGTAGGCGACCGCACGCGAGATGACCTTGTACTTGGTGTGCTTGCCCTGCAGCTTGAAGTACTGCTTGGCCAGCTTCCAGGCGGTCTCGACCGCTTCGCCGCCACCGGTGGTGAAGAAGACCTTGTTCAGGTCGCCCGGGGCGTAGTCGGCGAGGCGCTCGGCGAGCTCCACGGCCTTGGGGTGCGCGTACGACCAGACGGGGAAGAACGCGAGTTCCTGGGCCTGCTTGTAGGCGACCTCGGCCAGCTCCTTGCGGCCGTGGCCCGCGTTGACCACGAACAGTCCGGCGAGACCGTCGAGGTAGCGCTTGCCCTTGTCGTCGAAGATGTAGGTGCCCTCACCACGCACGATGGTGGGGACGGGCGCGTTCTCGTACGACGACATGCGGGTGAAGTGCATCCACAGGTGGTCATACGCGGTTTTGGAGAGGTCCTGGCTCACGGGCTATCGAGTTCCCCACATGTAGGTCTGCTTCTTCAGCTTCAGGTAAACGAAGCTTTCGGTTGATCGCACGCCGGGGAGCGTGCGGATCTTCTTGTTGATCGTCTCGAGCAGGTGGTCGTCGTCCTCACAGACGATCTCCACCATCAGGTCGAACGATCCTGCGGTCATCACCACGTATTCGCACTCCGCCATTGCGGTGAGTGCGTCGGCGACCGGGTCGAGGTCTCCCTCGACGTTGATGCCGACCATTGCCTGGCGTCGCAGGCCCACGGTGAGCGGGTCGGTGACGGCGACGATCTGCATGACGCCCTGGTCGAGCAGCTTCTGCACGCGCTGGCGTACGGCCGCTTCGGACAGGCCGACGGCCTTGCCGATCGCTGCGTAGGGACGGCGACCGTCCTCCTGCAGTTGCTCGATGATCGCCAGGGACACAGCATCGACCGAAGGGGACGGTTGTCTGTTCCTGGAATCTGCGCTTCGACTGACCACGACCTCACTGTGCACGAGGAGTCGTCTGTTCCGCAAGACGGAATCAATGAAATCCGTTGTTTGGCGTCGTGGATCTCACTGATTTCGTAGTTCACCGTGTCTGGCTCTGTCGAAAGCGTCCGCCGAGGGGCTACGCTTGGGTGGCAGTCTCAATCGATGGACATGTGATCAGGAGTGTGGCTGGAGTGACCACGGAACTGCGTCGTCTGCGCAACTACATCGGCGGGGAGTTCAAGGACGCCGCTGACGGGCGGACCACCGAGGTGGTCAACCCCGCCACCGGCGAGGTGTACGCCACCGCCCCGCTGTCGGGCCAGGCCGATGTCGACGCCGCCATGGCCGCCGCCGCGGCCGCGTTCCCGGGCTGGCGCGACACCACGCCCTCGGAGCGCCAGAAGGCCCTGCTGAAGATCGCGGACGCCTTCGAGGCGCGCGCGGACGAGCTCGTCGCCGCCGAGTCCGAGAACACCGGCAAGCCGCTGGGCCTGACGGCCAGCGAGGAGCTGCCGCCGATGGTGGACCAGATCCGCTTCTTCGCGGGTGCCGCCCGGCTGCTCGAGGGCCGCTCGGCCGGCGAGTACATGGAGGGGATGACCTCGATCATCCGCCGTGAGCCGGTCGGCGTATGCGCCCAGGTCGCGCCCTGGAACTACCCGATGATGATGGCCGTGTGGAAGTTCGCCCCGGCGATCGCCGCGGGCAACACCGTGGTCCTCAAGCCCTCGGACACCACCCCGGCCTCCACCGTCCTGATGGCGGAGATCATCGACTCGATCCTGCCCAAGGGCGTCTTCAACGTCGTCTGCGGCGACCGCGAGACCGGCAAGGCGATGGTCGAGCACTCCACCCCGGCGATGGCCTCCATCACCGGCTCGGTGCGCGCGGGCATGCAGGTCGCCGAGAGCGCCTCGAAGGACGTCAAGCGCGTCCACCTGGAGCTCGGCGGCAAGGCCCCGGTCGTGGTCTTCGAGGACGCCGACATCGCCAAGGCCGTCGAGGACATCGCGGTCGCCGGCTACTTCAACGCGGGCCAGGACTGCACCGCCGCCACCCGTGTGCTCGTGCACGAGTCGATCCACGACGAGTTCGTGACCGCGCTCGCCAAGGCCGCCGCCGACACCAAGACCGGCCAGCCGGACGACGAGGACGTGCTGTACGGCCCGCTGAACAACCCGAACCAGCTCAAGCAGGTCGCGGGCTTCATCGAGCGCCTCCCCGCCCACGCCAAGGTCGAGGCGGGCGGCCACCAGGTCGGCGACAAGGGCTACTTCTACGCCCCGACCGTCGTCTCCGGCCTCAAGCAGGACGACGAGATCATCCAGAACGAGGTCTTCGGCCCCGTCATCACCGTCCAGTCCTTCTCCAGCGAGTCCCAGGCCGTGGAGTACGCGAACGGCGTCGAGTTCGCCCTCGCCTCCTCGGTGTGGACCAAGGACCACGGCCGCGCGATGCGGATGTCCAAGAACCTCGACTTCGGCTGCGTGTGGATCAACACCCACATCCCGCTCGTCGCCGAGATGCCGCACGGCGGCTTCAAGAAGTCCGGCTACGGCAAGGACCTCTCCGCCTACGGCTTCGAGGACTACACGCGCATCAAGCACGTGATGACCTCGCTCGACGGCTGATCGGTCGCATCGATCACAGCAGAGCCTTGAAGGGGCGGGCAGTAGACAACATGTCTATTGCCCGCCTCTTCGCGTTCCCCGAGGCTGAGGCCATGCCTGAACTCGCCTTTTCCCGCCGCGCCGCGCTCCGCGGCCTCGGTGCCACGGGCCTCCTGGCCGCCCTCGCCGGCTGCGGGGTGCCCGCCGCCTACGTCCCCGAGGAACGGCGTCAGGGCGCCGACCGCTCCAGGCGGGACCGCAGCGTCGCCTTCTCCAACTGGCCGCTGTACATCGACACCGACGAGGCGGACGAGGAGCGCCGTCCGACCCTGGACGCCTTCTCGGAGCGCACCGGCATCGAGGTCCGGTACACCGAGGAGATCAACGACAACGACGAGTTCTTCGGCAAGATCAGCCCCGCCCTGATGAACCACCAGGAGACGGGCCACGACCTGGTGGTCGTCAGCGACTGGATGGCCGCCCGCTTCGTCCACCTGGGCTGGGCCCAGAAGATGGACCGCTCGGCGCAGTCCAACGTGGCCCGGTACCTGGACCCGCAGCTGCGTTCCCCCGCCTTCGACGAGGGCCGGCTGCACACCGTCCCCTGGCAGTCGGGAATCACCGGCATCGCCTACAACCGCAAGGCCCTGGGCCGGGAGATCAAGTCGGTCGCCGACCTGTGGCGACCGGACCTGGCGGGCAAGGTCACCCTCTTCTCCGGCCTCGACGAGTCCTTCGCCCTGCTGATGCAGGGCAACGGCGTGGACGTCACCCGCTGGACCGAATCCGACTTCCACCGGACGTGCGACCAGGTCGAGGCGCTGGTGCGCAAGAAGCACGTCCGCCGCTTCACCGGCAACGACTACACCTCCGATCTGAGCAAGGGCGATGTCCTGGCCTGCCAGGCCTACTCCGGCGACGCCATCCAGCTCCAGGCCGACAACCCGGACATCGAGTTCGTGATCCCGGAGGAGGGAGCCGAACTCTGGGCGGAGAGCCTGCTCGTCCCCAACCTCGCCCGCCACAAGGCCAATGCCGAGGCCCTGATCGACCACTACTACGCCCCCGAGGTGGCCGCGGAACTCGCCGCCTCCGTCAACTACGTCTGCCCGGTGCCGGCCGCCCGCGAAGTCCTGGCCGCCTCCGGCGACAAGGAGACCGCCGAACTCGCCGAGAATCCGCTGATCTTCCCGGACGGCGCGATGCGCGAACGGCTCGTCGTGGCCCGGGACATCTCCTCCGCCGAACGCCGGTCCCTCGCACAGCGCTGGAACGCGATCGTCGGACTGTGATCACGGTCCGGCCACAGAACTGAACATGTTCAGCATTTGTGCTGAACATGTTCAGAAATCTGCATAGGCTTCCTCCCATGAGCGAGAGAAGCGCCCTTCAGCGGCGGATCCGTGCCTGGCTGGTCCTGTTCATCGTCTGCCTGGTCCTCAGCGGGCTCACCGCCTTCCCCCTGGTCAGCGAACTCCACTGGGCCAACGCCCTGGTGGACAACGTCTGGCTGCGGCGGGTCGGCGACGGACTGGACCGGGCCGACGCGGACTACCCCTTCCTCCTCTACGGCACCGACTGGCTCGCCTTCGCCCACCTCGTCGTCGCCGTCTTCTTCTACGGGGTCCACCGCGATCCGGTCCGCAACATCTGGATCGTCGAAGCCGGCATGATCGCCTGCGCCGGCGTGATCCCCCTGGCCCTCATCTGCGGCCCGATCCGGGGCATCCCCTTCTGGTGGTCGGTCATCGACATGTCCTTCGGAGTCTTCGGCGTGATCCCCCTGCTGGTGCTCCGCCGCATGATCAAGCGGCTGGAGGCCCTGCCGGCCTGAGGCCCGCGCGCTACTTGGCGAAGGCCGCCGCCACGATGCCGAGGGTCACCGGGTTCATGTCCCGGCCCTTGGCGTCCGTGGAGTTCACCGAGTACACGAGGGTGCGGGACAGGTCGCGGGTGCCGCCGATCACCGTGCTGTAGCCGTGCCGGGAACCGGTCTTGCCGTAGGCCACCGTGCCGTCCGGCAGGACGAACTCCTTCATCCCGGCCGTCTGTACGGCGTGCTCACCGCTCTCGGCGTCCAGCACGTCGGGCACGGTGAACATCTCCCCCAGTTGTGCCTTCGGCACGACCCTGCCGCCGAACAGCGCCATCGTGAAGCGCTGCAGGTCCGCCGTGGTCGATATCAGGTCCCCGGCAGCCCAGTTGGACGAGGAGTTCCACTCGGTGACATCCACCAGCGAGCTGCTCCCGTCGGCCTGCTTCACCCTCTGGTAGCCGTGGTGGTGCGGGCCCGATATGCGGTTCTGGGTCCGGGACGGGAAGGAGGTGTGGCGCAGGCCCAGAGGCTTGATGATGCGGTTCTCGACGGCCTTCTCGTACGTCGAGCCCGTCACCTTCTCGATCAGCAGGCCCAGCACCGTGTAGTGGATGTTGCTGTAGCGCTGCTTGCTGCCCGGGTCGAACTCGGGCCCCTTGGCCACCGCATTGGAGACCAGCGCCCGCGGGTCGACCACGTCGAACCGGTGCGCGTACTCGTCCTCGAAGGTGTCCCCGGGGCCGTCGGCCGACTTCAGGCCGCTCGTGTAGTTCAGCAACTCCCGCACCTTGACCGGCGCGAAGCCGGGCAGCAGTCCGGGGAGGTAGTCCTGCACCGGCCGGTCCAGATCCAGCCTGCCCTCGGAGGCCAGCTGGAGCACCACCGCCGCGGTGAAGGTCTTCGTCACCGACCCGGCCCGGAAGCGGGCCTCCTCGATCGCCCCGCGCCCGCTGCGGATGTCCGCGACCCCGGAACTGCCCTGCCAGCTGCCGCTCTTACCGCCCACCCGGACCAGCGCGGCCGTCGCGTACTTGTGCTGCGCTCCGAGGCCGGCGATCGCCTTCTCCAGCGCCGCCGCGTTGGGCGGCGTGGAGACGGCCGGCGGGGCGACCCCCACCGAGACCGGCGCTGCGGCGGCGGGTGCGGCGTGGGCGGCGACCGCCGGGCCGGACGCGATGCCCAGGACCAGAGCAGCGGCGATCAGTGTGCGCGTCGTGGCGTTCATGATGTCTTCCCCCTGTGAGAACCCTCGGGGCCGCGTGCCCCGATGACCTCAATGCTGCTGGTCAGAGGAGTAGTCGTGGATCACCACAGAGAGGGGTCTTTGCCGGTACGACAACTCACCGGCCAGAGGGAGGCGACACGCCGCCCCTCACTCCTCAGAGGGAGATACCCCAGCGGACCCGGCCGCGATCAGCCCCGTCTCGTACGCGCAGATCACCGCCTGGATCCGGTCCCGCAGCCCCAGCTTCGCCAGCACGTTCCCCACATGCGACTTCACGGTGTGCTCGCTCACCACCAGCGCCGCCGCGATCTCCGCGTTCGACAGCCCCCGCCCCAGGTGCAGCAGCGTCTCCCGCTCCCGCGCCGTCAGCACATCCAGCCGGTCCGCCGGAAGAGTAGAGGAGGGGCGCGCCGTCGCCGCCGTGTACTCCTCGATCAGCCGCCGTGCCACCGACGGCGCCAGCAGCGACTCGCCCGCCGCCACCACCCGTACCGCGTGCACCAGGTCGTCCCGGCGCACGTCCTTGAGCAGGAACCCGCTCGCCCCCGCGTGCAGCGCCTCGTACACGTACTCGTCCGAGTCGAAGGTCGTCAGCATCACCGTCCGGCACGCACCCTGCGCGGCGATCTCCCGGCAGGCCTCGATCCCGTCCAGCACTGGCATCCGGATGTCCAGCAGCGCCACGTCCGGCGCCAGCCGGCGGACCGCCTCCACCGCCGCCGCGCCGTCCCCGACCTCCGCCACGACCTCGATGTCCTCCTGGACGTCGAGGATCATCGCGAATCCGCTGCGCACCAGCTCCTGGTCGTCGGCCACCACCACACGGATCGTCAACTTCCCACCTCCAGCGGCGAGGTTACAAGCACCACCCGCACCGAGAACCCCCGGCCGTCCGGCCCCGGACCCGCCTGCGCCGTCCCGCCGTGCGCCGTCGCCCGCTCCTGGATCCCGATCAGTCCGTGTCCCCCCGAGGCCTGCCCCGGGCCCCGCCCGTCGTCCGTCACCGTCACCGCGAGCTCCCGCGGCCCGTACTCCAGCCGCACCTCCACCGCCACGGCCCCGGCGTGCTTCACCACGTTCGTCAGTGCCTCCTGCACCACCCGGTACGCCGTCGCCTCCAGGGCCGCCGGCAGCTCGCGGACCTCTCCCGTCCGCTCGTACGACACCCGCAGCCCACCGCCCCGCACCCGGTCCAGGAGCGCGGGCAGCGCCCCGATCCCCGGCTGCGGAGTACGCGGAGCCACCTCGTCCGCAGGACTGCGGAGCACCCCCAGCATCGTCCGCAGCTGCGTCATCGCGTCCCGCCCGGTCTCGGCGATCGCCTCGAAGGCCGCCTCCGCCCGGGCCGGGGCCCGGCGCACCGCCACCGGACCCGCCTCCGCCTGCACGATCATGATGCTCACGGCGTGCGAGAGGATGTCGTGCATCTCCCGGGCGATCCTGGCCCGTTCGCGCGCCGCCGCCTGCTCCGCCTCGATCCGGTTCGCCCGCTCCAGCTGCGCCGCCCGGTCCTCCACCGCGGCCGTGTACGCCTGCCGGGTGGCCTGGAGCCGCCCCAGCACGAACGCCGCGGCGAACACGAACAGCGAGAACAACAGCTCCCTGGCCGTCTGGGTGTTGAGCGCGACGGAGGCGACGATCACCACGGCCAGGAGCACACCCATGACGAGCCGCACCCGCGCCGAGCACAGCAGCGCGATCGTGTAGACACCGATCAGCGGGGCGTACGGCAGCGGCTGTCCGGGACCGTCCAGCACCCGGTAGAGCGAGCCCACCACGATCATGCCGAGGACCACCAGGACCGGCGCCCGCCGCCGCCACACCAGAGGCGCGTTGCCCAGCGTGGTCAGCAGGTAGGCCGGCCAGGTGGCCGGTGAGTCCAGCGGGTCGCGGGGCACGACGAACGGAATGGTCGTCGCCACTTGCACCAGCAGTGTCAGCCCGAGGTCCTGCCAGCCCGGATCCGCCCGGCGGACGCGTTCGCCCAGCTCGCGTATCACCGGCCGAGCTCGGCCCGTACGGCGGCCAGCGCGTCCACCCGGTTCGTCGTGATCGAGTCCACCCCGGCCTCGACCAGTGCGCGCATCGTCCGCCTCGTGTCCGCCGTCCAGGCCGACACCAGCAGGCCGTCCCGGTGGAGCGCGTCCGTCAGCCCCCGGTCCACCAGCCCGAAGCGGTAGTTGAGCCAGCGCGGGGCAACCGCGTCGATCAGCACCCGGCGCGGCGGCGAGAGCGTGGTCCAGGTCAGCGCGATCTCCGCGTCCGGATCGGCGGCGCGCACCGCCAGCATGGTGTTCGGGCCCGCGCAGTAGTACGCGCGCTCGCGCGCCCCGCACTCGCGGACCAGGTCCACGACCGTCCGCACCGACTCGGCGCTCGCGCCCGGCAGGTCGAGCATCACCCGGCCCGCCCCGGCCGCCATCAGGGCGTCGCGCAGCGTCGGAACCCCACCCTCCGTCAACTCCTTCAGCTGTGGGGCCGTGACGGCGTCGAGCCGCACGTCATGGCCCCACAGTCGCTGGAGCGTCTCGTCGTGGAGGAGGACCGGCACCCCGTCGCGGGTCAGCCGTACGTCGATCTCCACCGCGTCCGCGCCGCGTGCGAAGGCGGAGCGGATCGAGAAGAGGGTGTTCTCACGGACACGGTAGGGATCGCCGCGGTGGCCGACGGCAGTCAGGGTGCGCATGGCCCCATTCTCAGGGCCGGAGGGACCGGCGGAAGGTCAGCGCGCGAGCCATTCGGCCGTGTACGTGTCGATCTCCTCGGTCAGCTTCGCCTTGCCCGCCGGGTCCAGGAAGGAGGCCTCGACCGCGTTCTTGGCGAGCTGCGCCAGACCGCGCTCGTCGAGGTCCAGCAGACGGGCGGCCACCGCGTACTCGTTGTTGAGGTCGGAGCCGAACATCGGCGGGTCGTCGCTGTTGATGGTGACGAGCACGCCCGCGGCCACCATCTCCTTGACCGGGTGCCGGTCGAGGTCCGTCACGGCACGGGTGGCGATGTTGGAGGTCGGGCAGACCTCCAGCGCGATGCGGTGCTCGGCGAGGTAGGCGAGGAGCTCGGGGTCCTGGGTGGAGCTGGTGCCGTGGCCGATGCGCTCGGCGCCCAGCTCGCGGATGGCGTCCCAGACCGTCTCGGGACCGGTGGTCTCGCCGGCGTGCGGCACGCTGTGCAGGCCGGCCGCGCGGGCCCGGTCGAAGTACGGCTTGAACTGCGGGCGCGGCACGCCGATCTCGGGGCCGCCGAGGCCGAAGGAGACCAGGCCCTCGGGGCGCAGGTCGACGGCGAGGCGGGCGGTCTCGGCCGCGGCCTCCAGGCCGGCCTCGCCGGGAATGTCGAAGCACCAGCGCAGGATGACGCCCAGTTCGGCCTCGGCGGCCTTGCGGGCGTCCTCGATGGCCTCCATGAAGGCGTGCTCGTCGATGCCGCGGCGGGTGGAGGAGTACGGGGTGATGGTCAGCTCGGCGTAGCGGATGTTCTGCCGGGCCATGTCGCGGGCGACCTCGAAGGTCAGGGTGCGTACGTCGTCGGGGGTGCGGACCAGGTCGACGACCGACAGGTAGACCTCGATGAAGTGCGCGAAGTCGGTGAAGGTGAAGTAGTCGGCGAGCGCTTCGGGGTCGGTGGGGACCTTCGAGTCGGGGTGCCGGGAGGCGAGCTCGGCGACGATGCGCGGCGATGCCGAGCCGACGTGGTGGACGTGGAGTTCCGCCTTGGGCAGCCCCGCGATGAAGGGGTGCAGGTCGGTCATGAGGGTGCCTCCGGGAGGACGTGCGTACGGGCAGGTCGGCTTCATCGTAGGCACGACGGTGACTGTCGGTGGCAGCGCTTAGCATGGCTGTACGAGAGGGGGGCGCCGCATGACCGAGAACAGTCCCGAGCAGCGAGACCCGTGGGCGCCGCCGGAGCGGCCGGTGGTCGATCTGGGCAAGCAGCGGGGCACCTCGGGGGAGCCCGGCGTGTCGGGTCCGCCGTCCGTGCACGACCAGCCGACGCTCGCGGGGATACCGGGCGACACCACGCCGACCCCGTCCGTGCCGCTCGCGTCGCCGCTCGCGTCGCCGGTCACCGAGCCCGCCCCGGCCGCCTACGGGTACCCCGGCCCGGCGACGCCGCCGCCCCTGCCGGGCTACGGATACCCCGGCGACGCGGGCTATCCCGGATACCCCGGCCAGCCGGGATACCCGGGTCAGCCCGCCTACCAGGGCTACCCGGGATACGCCGGATACCCGCCGTACGGAGCCCAGCCGAGCAACGGCTTCGGCATCACCGCCCTCGTCCTCGGCATCATCGGCGTGATCACCTGCTACCTGGGCCTCCTGTTCGGAGTCCCGGCGGTCATCTTCGGCGTCCTGGGCCGCGGCAAGGCCCAGCGAGGCGAGGCCGACAACGGTTCGATGGCACTGGCCGGCATCATCCTGGGCGCGATAGGCATCGTGATCAGCATCCTGATGATCGCGCTCGTCATAGCCGGTGTCATGCTCGGCGACCGGGGGAGCGATTCGGACTTCGACTCCCCGCCCTCGCGCACGCACGTCCGCGAGAAGGTCTGACCCCTACGGCATCCAGGGCCAGTCGGCGTTCCGGCCGCCCTCGATCAGGGACACCATGCGGAAGGCCGCGTCGGTGAGCCCGCCGAAGGTGTGCCGGTGCCCCGAGCCCGACGGCCCGTGCCCGACCCGGTAGCCGGCCAGGTTCCACGTGTACACCGGGACGGTGTCCGGGACCGCGGCCGTCGGATCGCCTCCGAACGAGGCGGTGGTCTGCTCGTCGGTGACGATCAGCACCCGGTCGTGGCCCCGGTAGTGCTCCTTCACGGCCTTGGCCGTGTAGGTACCGCCGAGGTCCCCGAACCGCTCCAGCACCTTCAGCACGGACTCGCCCCGGGTGTACGGGACGACGTGGCTGTCCGAGCCGAACTGCACCAGGTCGCCGTGGTCCGCGCGGAGCGCCAGCGCCGCCCCGAAGACGGCGGCCGCGTCCGCCCGGTTGAGCTGCGAGCGCTCCGAGAGCGGGGACCACATCGACCCGGAACGGTCGACGAGGACCAGCGTCCGCCCGGGCAGCGCCGGTACGTTCGCCAGCGAGTGGCCGAGGGCCCGCTCCAGCGGGTACGCCCAGCGCAGCGAGGGAGCGTGCTGGTAGGCGGCCAGGTAGCGGAAGGGGAACTGCCGGGACCGGGCCACGACTTCCGGGTCGGAGACCTTCGCCGCGACCCGCGCAGCCACCTCGTCCGAGACCCCGGCGTGGTCGAAGTTGCGCAGGTTGCGCAGCAGCGCCATCGGCCCCATGGACGGGATGACCGCCTCCCAGGCGGCCGCGTCCATCGGTCCCTGAAGCCATCCGGCCAGCGCCTCCCAGGTCATGCCCGCCTCGGCGAGGCGCTCGGCGCCGTCCGGCGCGGTGACGACCCCGCGCCGCTCGGAGACCGGCAGCTCCATCAGCGCCCGGTGCGCGGCCAGGGTCCGGTTGCCGTCCGGGACCTGCGCGGTCTCCGGGTTGTGCCGGCGGTCGAGGGCGTAGCGGAACAGCTCGCCCTGCCAGGGCTTGGCCGGGTCGGGGGAGGCGTGCACGAGGTTGAGGACGTCGCCGAAGCGGTAGCCCTTGGAGGCGGTGTCGTACTTCAGCAGCGAGGTGCCGGAGTAGAGGCGGCGTACGGCATCGGCGATGCCGCGCTTTACGGGCTTGGGCACGTTCCGCCCGTAGGTCTCCGTCCAGTAGGCCAGCAGCTCGCCGGGCTCGTCCGCCCGCCGCAGTACGGAGTCCACGACCTGGCGGTTCGACGGCCCGTCGGTGGCGCCCGCGTCGAGCCGGGCCTTGACGTACTCGGCGGCGCCGACGAGCGAGGCGGTCCGCATGTTCGCGTCCCCGCGGAGCCAGCCGAGCAGGCCCGCGGTCCACGCGGGATCCTCCACCGCGAGCCGGCGTACGAGGGCGCCGAAGCGGTCGTCGCGGGAGCCGCCGCTCTCGTAGAAGGTCTGCTGCGTCACGAAGTTGGCGACGGCGAGCAGGAACAGCTCGGAGCGGGGGTCGCGTTCGTGGCCCGCTCCACCCCCGTGGGTGCGGGCACGGCGGGACGAGCGCACGGGCGAAGTGGGCGAGGCGGGCGTGGACTTGAGCGCGCGCAGGTTGAAACGAGCCATGGTGGATCCCCCGAGGTGAAAGAAGACGGGGGAGGCGTGGCGTGAGGGATGCCCGAGATCGGGGTCGGCGGCGGACTGTAGCCCGGCGAGCTTCCTGACTGCTCCACCGGCCGTCGCCCTCGCGGGCGGGGCCGGGTGGGATTCGAACCCACGACCTCCGGGTCCGGGAAGTAACCGCTGCCTGCGCACCGGGCATCCCCCACGCACGGCCTCCCGAGATCAAGGTGGCGGCGGCCTGGTGTCTTGGCAAAAGAAGGAGCCGCAGCCTGCGCACCGGGAGGTGCGTGACGTAGGTGTCCAGAGATCGAGTTCGGCGAAACCACGTGGTGCTCTGCCAACTGAGCTACACCGGCCCGAGCCGGTGGCGGGACTCGAACCCGCGACCTCCCCATTAACAGTGGAAGTAGGTCTCGCCTTCGCACCTGGACAAGGATCACGTTAGGCGGCGGGCCGGGGCGCCGCCACGCAATTAGCTGCCCGTCAGACCCTCGCCGCCATCAGCAGCGTCGGCACCATGACCTCGCCGTCGGCGTTCCCGCGCGACAGCGGGACCCAGATGAGCCCGACCATCCGCGGGCAGTCGCACTCCATGTCCGGGTCGACACCGAGGACGGGCTCGCCGGGCTCGACGTCCACGCGGAAGCAGGAGGTCCAGCCCGACGGGTACGGCGAGTCGTACGCGTACCGCACGCCCAGGGCACGCAGCCCCACCTCCTCGGCCACCTCCCGCCGCACCGCATCCTCCGGCTGTTCGCCGGCTTCGAGCCCGCCACCCGGCAGGGTCCAGTACTCCGGCCCGTCGTGCCGACCCGTGGGCCCCCGCCCGCGCTCGCGCACCATGAGCACGCAGCCGTCCCGGACGATCACGGCGGCCACCCTGCGCCGCTCCGTCACTCCCCGCCCTCGCGCAACCGCTCGCGGGCCTCCATCAGCGCGAAGCCCAGGAGGTTCAGGCCGCGCCAGCTCGCCGGGTCCAGGGTGCGGTCGTCGTCGGGGGCCAGGCCGATGCCCCAGATGCGGTCCACCGGGCTGGCCTCCACCAGGACCCGGTCTCCGGTGGTCAGGAGGTACGAGCGCAGGGCCGGGTCGGAGGCGAACTTGTGCACGCTGCCCTCCACCACGATCCCGAAGCGCTCGCGCTGCCACACCGCCTCGTCGAAGCCGCGCACCAGGCGCCCGGCCTTCTTCGCCTCGGCCGGGGTCCGGGCCGCCAGGGCCGCCCGCTCCGCCTCCGCGTCCTCGAACAACCGAGCCTTCCCGGCCATCATCCAGTGCTCGGCCGTGGCGTATTCGACGTCACCCACAGTGAAAGCCGACGGCCACCACTGGCTGAGGCAGCTCGGCCCGAGCGTCCCGTCCGGCCTCGGCCGGTGTCCCCAGAACGGCAGGAACTTCACCCGCTCACCACGGCTGACCTGCTTGATCAGGTTGTCGATCATCTCCATGCACGCGAGTCTGACAGTCGCCACTGACACTTCGTACGGGATTTCGGGTGTGCCTCGACACATGGTCGACCGATTCCGTCGCGTAATCAAAAGGCAACAACGGAATCACTTGGCCGAGGGAATGTCCTCTGTCAGGATCGGCACTCAATTCGAGCTGTAGCTCGAACTGTAGCTACGGAGAGCGTGAGAGCGTGATGGGCAACCGCTTCCAGGTCAAAGACCGCTTCGCAGACGGCGCGCAGTACATCGACGGGCAGCTGAGGTCCGGCACGTCCGGGCAGTCACACACGGTGGTCGATCCCGCCACCGGCGACGAGGTCCTCACCTACGAACTCGCGAGCACCGCGGACGTCGACGAGGCCGTCGCCGCCGCCGAGAGGGCCTTCGCGGGCTGGTCCGCCGCGACCCCCGGGGAGCGGTCGGACGCCCTGCACCGGCTGGCCGCCGTACTGGCCGAGCAGGCCGAGGACTTCGCGTACGCCGAGTCCCTGCAGTGCGGCAAGCCGATCAAGCTGTCCACGGAGTTCGACGTACCGGGGACGATCGACAACACCGCCTTCTTCGCCGGCGCCGCCCGTCACCTCCAGGGGCAGGCGGCGGCCGAGTACTCCGGCGACCACACCTCCTACGTGCGACGCGAGCCCATCGGGGTCGTCGGCTCCATCGCGCCCTGGAACTACCCGCTCCAGATGGCTGCCTGGAAGATCCTCCCGGCCATCGCCGCCGGCAACACCATCGTCCTCAAGCCCGCCGAGCTCACCCCGCTGACCTCGCTCATGTTCGCGCAGGCGGCCAAGGACGCGGGCATCCCCGACGGCGTGATCAACATCGTCACCGGCGCCGGCCGCGACGCCGGCGAGCACCTGGTGGGCCACCCGGACGTGGTCATGACCTCCTTCACCGGCTCCACCGCCGTCGGCAAGCGGGTCGCCGAGATCGCCACCGCCACCGTCAAGCGGCTCCACCTGGAGCTCGGCGGCAAGGCCCCCTTCCTCGTCTTCGACGACGCCGACCTGGAGGCCGCCGCGCACGGCGCCGTCGCCGCCTCCCTCATCAACACCGGTCAGGACTGCACCGCCGCCACCCGCGCCTACGTCCAGCGCCCCCTCCACGACGCCTTCGTCGCCCGCGTCGCCGAGCTGATGGAGAGCGTCCGCCTCGGCGACCCCTTCGCCGCCACCACCGACCTCGGCCCCCTGGTCTCGCACGCCCAGCGCGACCGGGTCGCCGGTTTCGTCGAGCGCGCCCGTACGTACGCCACCGTCGTCACCGGCGGCGAGATCCCGGGCGGCGAGCTCGCCGAAGGCGCGTACTACCGGCCCACCCTCATCTCCGGCGCCGCCCAGGACAGCGAGGTGGTCCAGTCCGAGATCTTCGGGCCGGTCCTCGTCGTCCTGCCCTTCGACACCGACGACGAGGGCATCGCGCTGGCCAACGACACCCCCTACGGACTCGCCGCCTCCGCCTGGAGCCGGGACGTCTACCGCACCAACCGGGCCACCCGCGAGATCAAGGCGGGCTGCGTCTGGGTCAACGACCACATTCCGATCATCAGCGAGATGCCCCACGGCGGCTACAAGGCCAGTGGCTTCGGCAAGGACATGTCCGCCTACTCCTTCGAGGAGTACACGCAGGTCAAGCACGTGATGTACGACAACACGGCGGTGGCGGCCAAGGACTGGCACCGCACGATCTTCGGGGACCGATAACAAAACCACCGCCTGACCAGCGGTACACCTCCCGAAAGGGCACAGCGCATGGAGCAGTTCGAGCCCGACCGCCTCTCGGCGGCGCAACTCGCCGCGATGCGGCGCAGCCTCACCAGCGGGCGCGGCGCCCTCACCCGCCGCTCGCTGCTGCGCGCCTCCGGAGTCGGGGCGCTCACCCTCGGCGGCCTGTCCACCCTCGCCGGGTGCGGTATTCCGCCCGCCAAGCGCGCGGGCGACTCGGCGGCGGCCTCCGACGACCACTCGGCGCAGGAGAAGGAGATCAACTTCTCCAACTGGACCGAGTACATGGACACCAGTGACGACGAGAAGACCCGTCCCACCCTGGAGGAGTTCACCAAACGGACCGGGATCAAGGTCAAGTACACCGAGGACATCAACGACAACGTCGAGTTCTTCGGGAAGATCCGTCCGCAGCTCGCCGCAGGCCAGGACACCGGCCGCGACCTGATCGTCGTCACCGACTGGCTCGCCGCCCGCATCATCCGCCTCGGCTGGGCGCAGAAGCTGGACCCCTCGCACCTGCCGCACGCCTACGCCAACCTGATCCCGCAGTTCCGCACCCCCGACTGGGACCCGGGCCGCGCGTACAGCTACCCGTGGACCGGCATCGACACCGTCATCGCCTACAACACCAAGGCCACCGACGGGAAGAAGGTCGACTCCGTCACCCAGATGCTCGACGACCCCAGCCTCAAGGGCCGCGTCGGCTTCCTGACCGAGATGCGCGACAGCGTCGGCATGACCCTGCTCGACCAGGGCAAGGACCCCGCGAACTTCACCACCGCGGACTTCGACGGGGCGATCGGCCGCCTCCAGAAGGGCGTGGACACCAAGCAGATCCGCCGCTTCACCGGCAACGACTACACCGCCGACCTCGACAAGGGGGACCTGGCCGCCTGCCTCGCCTGGGCCGGCGACGTCATCCAGCTCCAGGCCGGCAACCCGGACATCCAGTACGCGATCCCGGCCCCCGGATACATCACCTCCAGCGACAACCTGCTGGTGCCCGCCAAGGCCCGCCACAAGGGCAACGCCGAGAAGCTCATCGACTACTACTACGAGCCCCCGGTCGCCGCCCAGCTGGCCGCCTTCATCAGCTACGTCTGCCCGGTCGACGGCGTCAAGGACGAGTTGGCCAAGATCGATCCCGCGCTCGCGGACAACCCCCTGATCGTCCCGGACAAGGCGATGGCCGCCAGGGCACACGCCTTCCGCTCGCTCACCAGCGAGGAAGAGACGGCCTACGAAGAGAAGTTCGCCAAGCTCATCGGAGCCTGACGCCTCGCGGCGAGCGCCCAGCCACTTGACCCTTCCCCCACCCAACCCCGGGACCCACCCATGACTGACAAGACCGCGGGCGGCGACGTCCGCCTCGCCGGGATCGGCAAGCACTACGGCACCTTCACCGCCGTGCACCCGCTGGATCTCACCATCCCCCAGGGCTCCTTCTTCGCCCTGCTCGGCGCCTCGGGCTGCGGCAAGACCACCACCCTGCGCATGATCGCCGGCCTGGAGGAGCCCTCCACCGGCACGGTGCACCTCGGCGACACGGAGGTGACCCACCTGCCGCCGTACAAGCGCCCGGTGAACACGGTCTTCCAGAGCTACGCGCTCTTCCCGCACCTGAACATCTACGAGAACGTCGCCTTCGGCCTGCGCCGCCGCGGCATCAAGTCGGTCAAGAAGCAGGTCGACGACATGCTGGAGCTGGTGCAGCTCGGCGAGCAGGCCGGCAAGAAGCCGCACCAGCTCTCCGGCGGTCAGCAGCAGCGCGTCGCCGTGGCCCGCGCCCTGATCAACCACCCCCAGGTGCTCCTCCTCGACGAGCCCCTCGGCGCCCTCGACCTCAAGCTGCGCCGCCAGATGCAGCTGGAGCTCAAGCGGATCCAGACCGAGGTCGGCATCACCTTCGTGCACGTCACGCACGACCAGGAGGAGGCCATGACCATGGCCGACACGGTCGCCGTGATGAACGGCGGGCGCGTCGAGCAGCTGGGCGCCCCCGCCGAGCTGTACGAGAACCCGGCGACCACCTTCGTCGCCAACTTCCTCGGCACCTCCAACCTCATCGAGGCGTCCGTGGAGTCCGCGGGCACCGAGGTGGTGGTCTCCGCCTCCGGCACGAAACTGCACCTGCCCGCGGCCCGATGTTCGACCACCCCCCGCGCCGGCGGGAAGCTGCTGGTCGGGGTGCGCCCGGAGAAGATCTCCCTGGTCCACGCCGATGAGGAGCACGCCATCGCGGCCGGCCGCAACACGGTCCGCGGCCGCATCGCCGACTCCTCCTTCATCGGCGTCTCCACCCAGTACGTCATCGACAGCCCGGTCTGCCCCGAGCTGGAGGTGTACGCCCAGAACATCGAGCGCGACGCCCGCCTGGTCCCGGGCGCCGAGGTGATCCTGCACTGGAACCCGGAGCACACCTTCGGCCTCGACGCCGCCCAGTCCATGCTTGCAGGGACGATGGGCGACGCGGGCATCGAGACGGTCGAGGAGAGCGCGTGACCGCCACCGCCGCGCCGCCCCAGGCGCCCGCCCCCGCCGAACCCCCGGTGCACAAGGCGTCGGTGCGCAAGCGGCTGGTCCCGTACTGGCTGCTGCTCCCCGGCATCCTGTGGCTGCTGGTCTTCTTCGTGCTGCCGATGGTCTACCAGGCCTCCACCTCGGTGCAGACCGGCTCCCTCGAAGAGGGCTTCAAGGTCACCTGGCACTTCCAGACCTACTGGGACGCCTTCACCGAGTACCTGCCGCAGTTCCTGCGCTCCCTGCTCTACGCGGGCACCGCCACCGTGCTCTGCCTGCTGCTCGGATACCCGCTGGCCTACCTGATCGCCTTCAAGGCGGGCCGCTGGCGCAACCTGCTGCTCGTGCTGGTCATCGCCCCGTTCTTCACCAGCTTCCTGATCCGCACGCTGGCCTGGAAGACGATCCTGGCCGACGGCGGCCCGGTCGTCGCCGTCCTGGGCAAGATCGGCTTCCTCGACGTCACCGGCTGGCTCGGCATCACCCAGGGCGACCGGGTGCTGGCCACGCCGCTCGCGGTCGTCTGCGGTCTGACGTACAACTTCCTCCCCTTCATGATCCTGCCGCTGTACTCCTCGCTGGAGCGCATCGACACCCGCCTCCACGAGGCGGCCGGGGACCTGTACGCGAAGCCCGCCACGGTCTTCCGGAAGGTGACCTTCCCGCTCTCCATGCCGGGCGTGGTCTCCGGGACCCTGCTGACCTTCATCCCGGCGAGCGGCGACTACGTCAACGCCGAGCTGCTCGGCTCCACGGACACCCGGATGATCGGCAACGTCATCCAGTCGCAGTACCTGCGCATCCTCGACTATCCGACGGCGGCCGCGCTGTCCTTCATCCTCATGGCCATCGTGCTGATCATGGTCACCATCTACATCCGCCGGGCGGGGACGGAGGACCTGGTCTGATGCGCACTCTCACCGGCTGGCTGCGGCGCAATCTCGTCGTCATCTTCGGCCTCGGCACGCTCGCGTACATGATCCTGCCGAACGTGGTCGTGACCGTCTTCTCCTTCAACAACCCCACCGGGCGGTTCAACTACGCCTGGCAGGAGTTCTCGCTCGACGCGTGGAAGGACCCCTGCGGGGTCGCCGACCTGTGCGGCTCCCTCTCGCTGTCGCTGCAGATCGCCCTGTGGGCCACCCTGGCCGCCACCGCCCTGGGCACCGCGATCGCCTTCGCGCTGGTCCGCTACCGCTTCCGGGCGCGCGGCGCGGTCAACTCGCTGATCTTCCTGCCCATGGCCATGCCCGAGATCGTGATGGCGGCCTCGCTGCTCGCGCTCTTCCTCAACATGGGCATCCAGCTGGGCTTCTGGACGATCCTGATCGCCCACATCATGTTCTGCCTCAGCTTCGTCGTCGCCGCCGTCAAGGCGCGCGTCCTGTCCATGGACCCGCGGCTGGAGGAGGCCGCCCGCGACCTCTACGCGGGCCCGGTGCAGACCTTCGTACGGGTCACGCTGCCGATCGCCGCGCCCGGAATCGCGGCGGGCGCGCTGCTCTCCTTCGCGCTCTCGTTCGACGACTTCATCATCACCAACTTCAACTCGGGCAACACCGTCACCTTCCCCATGTTCGTGTGGGGATCGGCCCAGCGCGGTACGCCTGTGCAGATCAACGTCATCGGCACGGCGATGTTCGTCATCGCGGTGCTGGTGGTCCTCGCCGGCCAGATGGTCGGCAGCCGCCGCAAGAAGGCACAGTCCAAGTAACACCCTGTAGGGAGTTGGAAGCCATGGCCCCAGTCGCCATGCGTAGTGTTGCGAAATCCCTTTCCGAAGCGAAGCCGGTCTCGTACTGGCTGGACGACCCCGGCAAGCCCGCCCCCCAGCCGGCGCTCACCTCCGACGAGCGCTGCGACCTGCTGGTCATCGGCGGCGGCTACAGCGGGCTGTGGACCGCGCTGCTCGCCAAGGAGCGCGACCCCGAGCGGGACGTCGTCCTGATCGAGAGCAAGGAGGCGGGCTGGGCCGCCTCCGGCCGCAATGGCGGTTTCTGCGCGGCCTCCCTCACCCACGGCCTCGCCAACGGCCTGGCCCGCTGGCCGGACGAGCTCGCCAAGCTGGAGGAGCTGGGCGCGCGCAACCTCGACGCCATCGAGGAGGCGGTCGCCCGCTACGGCATCGACTGCGACTTCGAGCGCACCGGCGAGATCGACGTGGCCACCGCGCCGCACCAGGTCGAGGAGCTCCGGGAACTGCACCAGGAGGCCGAGCGCCTCGGCCTGGGCGGCGGCGCCGAGTTCCTCGACGGCGACGCGGTGCGCGCCGAGGTGGACTCGCCGACCTTCCTCGCGGGCATGTGGGACCGCGACGGCGTGGCCATGCTCCACCCGGCGAAGCTGGCCTGGGGGCTCAAGCGGGCCTGCCTGGACCTCGGGGTGCGGATCTACGAGAACACCCGCGGCCTGAAGATGGCCTCGGCCGGCCGCGGGATGACCGTCCAGACCCCGTACGGCACGATCCTGGCGCGCCGGGTCGCCCTGGGCACGAACATCTTCCCGTCGCTGGTCAAGCGGATCCGCCCGTTCACCGTCCCGGTCTACGACTACGCGCTGATGACCGAGCCGCTGACCGAGGAGCAGCTGGCCGCCATCGGCTGGAAGAACCGGCAGGGGCTCGGCGACAGCGCCAACCAGTTCCACTACTTCCGGATCACCAAGGACAACCGGATCCTGTGGGGCGGCTACGACGCGATCTACCCCTACCGGGGGAAGCTCGACTCCGAGTACGACCACCGCCCCGAGACCTACCTCAAGCTCGCCGAGCACTTCTTCACCTGCTTCCCGCAGCTGGAGGGCCTGAAGTTCAGCCATGCCTGGGGCGGTGCGATCGACACCTGCTCGCGCTTCTCCGCCTTCTTCGGCACCGCGCACTCGGGCAAGGTCGCCTACGCGGCCGGCTACACCGGGCTCGGCGTGGGCGCCACGCGCTTCGGCGCGGACGTGATGCTGGACCTGCTGGACGGACTCTCCACCGAGCGCACGCGGCTGGAGATGGTCAGGTCCAAGCCGATGCCCTTCCCGCCGGAGCCCTTCGCGTGGACCGGGATCGCGCTCACCAAGTGGTCGCTGGCCCGCGCCGACGAACGCGGCGGCCACCGGAACCTGTGGCTGAGGACGCTGGACCGCTTCGGGCTCGGCTTCGACAGCTGACCGCCGCCGCACACGCCCCCGGCGCACGCCCGCCCGTCATCGTGTGACCCGCTTCACCCCGTCGGACCAACGGAACCCGCGTAATGGCCGCGCCCGGCCGCGCTCTCTCCCGGTGAGAAACCCTCACCGCTACGAGACGAACGGAGGCCGGGCGATGGCGGACCCGGAAACCAAGACGGCAGTGGAATGGCTGGTATCGGTGGCACCGGACCCCGAAGCCTGCCGGTGGGAGTGGGAGCGCAACCCCCTCGGGGTCGCCCTGCTGCCCGCCGGCCGGCGCTGGGACGTGCTGATCCTGCCCGGGGAGCTGGGGCAGGCCACCCTCGACGTGCTGAACCTGCTCCTCGCCCGGCCCGGCCCGGTGCTCGCCGATTTCGGCGACTCGCGGCTGGGCTTCTTCGTGCCCCCGGGCACGGCGTCCCGCTGGCTCGGGACGGGCGTACGGGGAGCCGGACGCGGGACCTGGATCGTGGTTCCGTACCCCGGCCGGTCCACGGGCGGGGTGCGCTGGCTGGTGCTCCCGGACGGGCAGGGGACGCTCACCGATCCGGCGGTGCTGGAGCTCGCGATGCACGAGGCGGCCGCGCGCGTGCTGGCGGAGGAGGGCCGGAAGTCTTGACAAGGGCATTGGTCTGGACCATCTTGGGCGCCTCCCCCAGCTACCGCTGGGAGGTGCCCCCAGACCCCCTCCATCCCCCCACGCACCGGAGGCAGTTGTGCGCAGAGCCAGGTCCCTCCTCACGGCCGCCGCACTCGCGGCGGCCGGCTTCCTCGCCGCGGGCCCGCCCGCCGCGGCGGCCGACGCCGACCTCGTACGCAACGGCGGCTTCGAGTCGGGCCTCACCGGCTGGAGCTGCTCGGCAGGCAGCGGAGCCACCGTCACCACCCCCGTCCACGGCGGCGGTTCCGCCCTCAAGGCCACCCCGGCCGGGCAGGACAACGCCCGCTGCTCCCAGACCGTCACCGTCAAGCCCGACTCCACGTACACGCTCGCTGCCTGGGTGCAGGGCGCGTACGTCTACCTCGGCGCGACCGGGACCGGCACCACCGACGTGTCGACCTGGACGCAGACCCCGGGCGCGTGGAAGCAGCTCACCACCAGCTTCCGCACCGGTCCGTCGACCACCTCGGTGACCGTCTACACCCACGGCTGGTACGGCCAGCCCGCGCACTTCACCGACGACCTCACCCTCCTCGGCCCCGACCCGGGCGGCCCCGTCGACCCCCGGCCCCCGGCCGCCCCCACCGGCCTGACGACGTCCGGCGCCACGGCGAGCACCCTGGACCTCTCCTGGTCGGCGGTCTCCGGAGCCACCGGCTACAAGGTCCACCGCGACGGAGCCGCGCCCCTGACCGTCACCGGAACCTCGGCGACGGTCACCGGGCTCGCCGCCTCCACGACGTACACCTTCCAGGTCAGCGCGGTGAACGCGGCGGGCGAGTCCGCCAGGAGCGCCCCCGTCTCCGGGACCACGACGAGCGGCGGCGGTGGCGGCGGTGGCGGCCTCCCCGCGCACGCGCTGGTCGGCTACCTGCACGCGAGCTTCGCCAACGGCTCCGGCTACACCCGGATGGCCGATGTGCCCGCCTCCTGGGACGTCATCAACCTCGCCTTCGGCGAACCGACTTCGGTGACCTCCGGAGACATACGCTTCCGGCTCTGCCCGGTCGCGGAGTGCCCGAACGTCGAATCCCCGGCCGAGTTCAAGGCGGCCGTCAAGGCCAAGCAGGCCGCCGGCAAGAAGGTCCTGATCTCGATCGGCGGCCAGAACGGCCAGGTCCAGCTCGGGACCACCGCCGCCCGCGATGCCTTCGTCTCCTCCGTCAGCGCGATCATCGACGAATACGGCCTCAACGGCCTCGACATCGACTTCGAGGGCCACTCCCTCTCCCTGGCCACCGGCGACACCGACTTCCGCGCCCCCACCACGCCGGTGATCGTCAACCTGATCTCCGCCGTGAAGACCCTCAAGGCCAAGTACGGCCCGGACTTCGTCCTGACCATGGCCCCCGAGACCTTCTTCGTCCAACTGGGCTACCAGTACTACGGATCCGGCCCCTGGGGCGGCCAGGACCCGCGCGCCGGAGCGTACCTCCCGGTCATCCACGCCCTGCGCGACGACCTGACCCTGCTCCACGTCCAGGACTACAACTCGGGCTCCATCATGGGCCTCGACAACCAGTACCACTCCATGGGCGGCGCGGACTTCCACATCGCCATGACCGACATGCTGCTGGCCGGCTTCCCGGTGGCGGGCGACACCGCCCGCGTCTTCCCGGCGCTGCGCCCCGACCAGGTCGCCATCGGCCTGCCCGCCACGACGAACGCGGGCAACGGCCACACCCCGCCCGCGGAGGTGAACAAGGCCCTGGACTGCCTGACGAAGAAGACGAACTGCGGCACGTACCAGACCCACGGCACCTGGCCCGCCCTGCGCGGCCTGATGACCTGGTCGATCAACTGGGACCGCTTCGGAGGCTGGGAGTTCAGCCGGAACTTCGACGGATACTTCGGCGGCTGAACCACCGCACCGCGAGGAGCAGCGGGGCGCACAGGAACAGGCTGGCCAGCACGTCCAGCGGCCAGTGCCAGCCCCGCAGGACCAGCCCGACGGCCGTCGCCCCCGTGAGCACGAGGGCGACGGCCGCCGGCCATGCCCGGCGCGTGTACGGGGCGACGAGCAGGGCCGCGCCGACGTAGGCGACGGCAGAGGTGGCGGTGTGGCCCGAGGGGTAGTACCCGGCGGCCCAGGGCTCCAGCGGGCCCGGGCGGGCCGTCCACTCCTTGAGCGGGATGATCAGGGCCGGCACCAGGGCCATGGCCAGGGCCGCGGCCGCAGCGCCGAGGCGATTGCCGTGCCAGGCGGCGTACGCGATCGCGAGGACCAGGACCGGGAGCGCGACCGGGACGTTGCCGAGGTCCGCCAGGCGCTCGGTGACGGAGTCCGGGACGGTGCGGACGACGGCGCGGCTGATGCGCTCGTCCGGGGCCAACAGGGGGCCCGCGACCAGGACCTGCCAGGTCATCAGGGCGAAGGCGGTCAGACAGAGCGCGGCCCGGATGATGGCCGGCCGTCCCGGAACAGGGGGGATGGTTCCGGGACGGCCGCCCGGATCGGGTTGCCGTGCGCCCCGGGGGGTTTGGGGCGGACGGCCGTCCGATCGGTGAGGAGTGTGCGCGAACGCATGCCCAATACGGCGCTGGGGAAGCCCGGTACTGGTGTCGCCCCCGATTTCCCGGGAGCGGGGTGTCTCACTCATCTGCAGAAACCGTACGGCAGAGAAAAGGGGACCGACAGCGGGAACGCGCTCCCGCCATCGGCCCCCCACACCTTCTTCACAGCGCCCGCCCGTTACCGCGGGTACCGGACGAGCGCTGCGATCAGGCGTTCCCGACGTTCGATCAGATGTCCGTGCCGATGGCCGCGAACGCGGCCTCGATGAGGTCCAGGCCCTCGTTCAGCAGGTCCTCGCCGATGACGATCGGCGGGAGGAAGCGGAGCACGTTGCCGTAGGTGCCGCAGGTGAGGACGAGCAGGCCCTCGGCGTGGCAGGCCTTGGCGAGCGCGCCGGCCGCCTCCGGGAAGGGGGTCTTGGAGACCGGGTCCTTGACGAGCTCGATCGCGATCATGGCGCCGCGGCCGCGGATGTCGCCGATGATCTCGTACTTCTCCTGCATGGCGGAGAGACGGGTCTTCATGATGGACTCGATCTTCTTCGCCGCGGCGTTGAGGTCGAGCTCCTTCATGGTCTCGATGGAGCCGAGCGCACCGGCGCACGCCACCGGGTTGCCGCCGTAGGTGCCGCCCAGGCCGCCCGCGTGGGCGGAGTCCATGATCTCGGCGCGGCCGGTCACGGCGGCGAGCGGCAGACCGCCCGCGATGCCCTTGGCGGTGGTGATCAGGTCCGGGACGATGCCCTCGTCCTCGCACGCGAACCACTGGCCGGTGCGGCAGAAGCCGGACTGGATCTCGTCGGCGACGAAGACGATGCCGTTGTCGTTGGCGAACTTCACGATCGCCGGGAGGAAGCCCTTGGCCGGCTCGATGAAGCCGCCCTCGCCGAGGACCGGCTCGATGATGATCGCGGCGACGTTCTCGGCGCCGATCTGCTTGGTGATGTTGTCGATCGCCTGGGCGGCGGCCTCGGGGCCGCAGTTCTCGGCGCCGGTGGGCCAGCGGTAGCCGTAGGCGACCGGGACGCGGTAGACCTCGGGGGCGAACGGACCGAAGCCCTGCTTGTACGGCATGTTCTTCGAGGTCAGCGCCATCGTGAGGTTCGTACGGCCGTGGTAGCCGTGGTCGAAGACGACGACGGCCTGGCGCTTGGTGTACGCACGGGCGATCTTGACGGCGTTCTCGACGGCCTCGGCGCCGGAGTTGAACAGGGCCGACTTCTTGGCGTGGTTACCCGGCGTCAGCTCGGCGAGGGCCTCGCAGACCTCGACGTAGCCCTCGTAGGGGGTGACCATGAAACAGGTGTGGGTGAAGTCGGCGAGCTGCGCGGAGGCGCGGCGCACGACGGCCTCGGCGGAGGCGCCGACGGAGGTCACGGCGATGCCGGAGCCGAAGTCGATCAGGCGGTTGCCGTCGACGTCCTCGATGATGCCGCCGCCCGCGCGGGCCGTGAAGACGGGAAGCACGGAGCCCACGCCACCGGCCACCGTCTCGAGGCGGCGGGCCTGCAGCTCCTGCGACTTGGGGCCGGGGATCGCGGTGACGATGCGGCGCTCCTGCGGGACAGCGGTCATAGAGGGCTCCTGGGGGGTGTTTTCGGACGCACTTGTGTCTTTGTCCGCAGGCTAGGCCCGGGAGAGGGGGTAGGGCATGCTCCATCCGGGAGTGGTGCCCGCGTGTCCTTGTCCGTGACGGCCATAGGAAGGAATCCGCGGCCCGTCCCGTGGATCACGACCGGGGAGGGGGCGACGGGTGGGTCGGGCCACTAGATTGAGCGCGCAGCACAGTGCGGCAACGGGCAGGGGGCACGGGTTACATGGACACCGACGGCACGCACGAGACGCGCCCGTCCAGCACCGGGCACATCCCCCGGCCGGCCTCTCCGCCGCCTCCCGGCCTCCCCCCGAAGCCGGCCCACGCGCCGACGGCGGGGTCCACCCTCGGGGACTGGCTGCGCGTCCCGCGCTCCTCGGACGGGCCGGGCGTCTGGTCGTACGGTCACGTGCCGCGCCCCGCGGAAGAGCCCGAGGTGACCCCGGTCCGCCAACTGCTCAGCGGGGCGCTGATCGCTCTGCTGGCCGGGCTGCTGCTGTGGTCCCTGTTGTGGAACGGCTACCTCGGCGGCTTCTGGCTCTGGCCGCTCTACATGTTCACGCCCGACTCCTGGGCCCACACCGACGCGTCGGTCGCGGCCGCCTACGTCTGGTACGCCATCGTCATCGGAGCCCTGGTCTTCGGCTTCGGGCGCCTCGGCCGCTGGCCCGAGCTGGCCCGCCGCATCATCGGCAGCCGCGCGGGACGGGCCGTACAGGCAGCGGTACCGGCCGCCCGGCCCGAACAGGGCGGCCCCGAGGACCCCGTGCGGTGGCCGCAGTTGCGGGCCGTCGGGCTTGGGGAGGTTGCCGATCGGCTGGGGGACGAGGTCGGGGGTGGGCGGATGAATGATGTGGACTATGCGCGGATTCGGCGGGCGTGGGAGTCCGTGACCGTTGATCCGTCGCGGCTGCGGGCCTTCACCGAGGCCGTGCGGGACAAGGGGGCCGGGGCCTGCGTGCACCCGTCCGGGGCGCGGGACCTGCCCGTGCGGGCCGCGCGGCACGATCTGCTCGCCCGTCAGGTGCTGCTGGGTACCGTCGAGGACGGGCCGCGCAATCCGTATGCCCGTCGGGGCACTTCCCTCGCGCTCGACCCCGACGTGCTCGGGACCTCCCTGCTCGCCGTCGGCCCCTCCGGCAGCGGGAAGACCGGCCGGCTCGTGCGGCCCGTCGTCGAGTCGCTCGCGCTGCAGGCGCTCGCCGGGCAGGCCGCCGTCGTCGCCGTCGGGGCGGCCGGGGCCGGGCTCGGGCCCGATGCCGCCTTCGACGTCGTGGTGCGGGTAGGCGATCCCGCCTCCGTCTACGACCTCGACCTCTACGGTGGCACCACCGACCCCGACGAGGCCGCCACCCTCCTCGCCGAGGCCTTCGTCGGAGACGTGCAGGGGATCGAGGTGCGCCGGGCCGCGACCGCCCTCGCCCAGCTGCTGGGGCCCTTCCGGGCCGCGTACGACCGCTTCCCCGCCGTGCCCGAGCTCCGCGAACTGCTCGACCAGGTCCCGGACGTGCTCGACGCGCTGCGCCGGGCACTGGCCGACGCCGGACAGCACGCGATGCTCCGCGAGCTGGACGCCCGGGAACGGCAGCACGGCGCCCACGGCGACCCCGGACCCGTCCTCGCCGACCGGGTGGCCCTCCTCGACCGGCCGGCCTTCGCCGGGTTCTTCGACACCACCGGCCAGGGCAGGCCCTTCTCGCTGCGCGCGCTGGAGCACCCGCTCCGCGTCCGCGTCGACCTCCCCGAGCGCGGCCACGCGGACGCCTCCCGCATGCTGGCCCGGCTGCTGCTCGCCCAGTTCAACGCCGCCGCGGCCGCCCGCACCGACCGCTCCCTCTTCGCCTTCCTCGCCTTCGACGACGCCTCCCACACCCTCACCCCCGAGACCGTCCGCGGCGTCCAGCGGCTGCGCTCCGCCAACGCCGGGGTCCTGCTCACGCTGCGCACCCTGGACGACGTACCGGAGGCGCTGCGGACCCCGCTGCTCGGCGCCGTCGGCTGCCGCATGGCCTTCTCCGGGGTCACCACCTGGGACGGCAAGCGCTTCGCCGAGACCTGGGGCACCGAGTGGGTGGAGACCCGCGACGTCACCCACCGCACCGTCTTCGCCGACCAGCCGCTGACCCGGGCCATCCACGCCTTCCGCAAGCTCGTCACCGGCAAGGCCGTCACCACGGACGCGGTCACCGTGCGACAGGTGGAGCGCGAGCGCTGGTCCGCCTCCGACCTGGCGCACGCCGTACCGCCGGGGCACGCGGTGCTGTCGCTGACCTCGGTCCGCGGGGAGCGGGCGGCTCCGCTGCTGGTCCGGCTGGCGGGAGCGGCAACGGCCTGATCCGGGCTGAGTCGACCCGTACGAGGTGGCAGAATCGAGGGGAGCCGTTCATACGACACGGCGAAAAGCGTCGGCGGCTCCTCTGCTGCTCTTCTCCCGCGGCGCTTTTCGGCCGCGCCCCCCTCTCCCCGCCCCCTCCCGCTAAGGCCCCTGGTACCCGATGCCGCTCACCCTCGCCTCGCTCGTCCAGCACTCGGCGCTCAAGCTCAGCGTCCGGGCGGGGGAGAGCCGCCTCGACACCCCCGTGCGCTGGGCCCACGTCAGCGAGCTCGCCGACCCCGTCCCCTACATGGAGGGCGGGGAGCTGCTCCTGATCACCGCGATGAAGCTGGACGCGGAGGATCCGCAGGAGATGAGCGCCTACGTACGGCGGCTCGCGGCGGCCGGGGTCGTCGGCATCGGCTTCGCGGTCGGCGTCAACTACGACGCGATCCCCGAGGCCCTGGTCGAGGCCGCGCGGGCCGAGGACATGCCGCTGCTGGAGGTCCCCCGGCGGACCCCGTTCCTCGCGATCAGCAAGGCCGTCTCCGCCGCGCTGGCGGCCGACCAGTACCGGGCGGTGACCGCCGGGTTCGAGGCGCAGCGGGAGCTGACCCGCGCCGCGCTCTCCGCCGACGGGCCCGCCGAGCTGCTGGCGAAGCTGGCGGCGCACGTGCACGGCTGGGCCGCGCTGTACGACACCTCGGGCGCGGTCGTCGCGGCGGCCCCCGACTGGGCCGCGCGCCGGGCCGCCCGGCTCACCCCCGACGTGGAGCGGCTGCGGGAGCGGCCCGCGCCGGCGAGCGCCGTGGTCGGCGGCTCGGAGGACCGGGTCGAGCTCCAGTCCCTGGGTACGGGCCGCCGGGCGCGGGGCGCCCTCGCGGTCGGCACCGGGGCCCCGCTGGGCACGGCCGAGCGGTACGCCGTCCACTCCGCGGTCGCCCTCCTCACCCTCACCACCGAGCGGTCGCGCTCGCTGCACGACGCCGAGTCCCGGCTGGGGGCGGCGGTGCTGCGGATGCTGCTGGCGGGGGAGGACGAGCACGCGCGGGAGGTCGCCGGGGACCTGTACGGGGCCCTGCTGGAGGCACCGTTCCGGCTGATCACGGCCGAGCCGGCACTGCCGGGGACGGCGCAGCCGGAGGGACTGGCGCTGCTGGCCGACGCGGTGGAGTCGGCGGCGGCCCGTACGGGCGAGACGCTGCTGGTGGTGCCCGAGCCGGGGCGGCTGGTGGTGCTGGCCGCCGACGCGGGGTCGGCCGTACAGGCGTGCGTGGACCACGCGGAGGCCATCGAGGCGCGGCGGGGGCGGGACACCGCCGGTCCGGAGCCGGACGAACTGGTGGTCGGCCTGTCCGCCCCGGCGGGCCCCGGCACGGTGGCGGCGGCCCTCAAACAGGCCGACCAGGCGCTGGCCGTGGCCCGGCGGCGGGGGCGCTCGCTGGTGGAGCACGAGGACATGGCGGCGGGGTCGGTGCTGCCGCTGCTGGCGGACGACGCCGTACGGGCCTTCGCGGACGGCACCCTGCGCGCGCTGCGGGAGCACGATGCGACCGGGCGCGGTGACCTGGTGGCATCCCTCCATGCGTGGCTCTCCCGGCACGGCCAGTGGGACGCGGCGGCGGCCGACCTCGGCGTGCACCGGCACACGCTCCGCTACCGCATGAAGCGGGTCGAGGAGATCCTCGGCCGCTCCCTGGACGACCCGGACGTCCGCATGGAACTGTGGCTCGCCCTCAAGGCCTCCCCGCCCCCGTCGTAGCCGCCAGCGGGGCTGGATGGGGTGCGGCCGAGTGGGCCCGCGCGCCTCAAGGACCGGGGCTCCGCCCCGTACCCCCGCGCCTCAATCGCCGGCGAGGCTGGATTTGCCCGCCCGAGTGCCACAGTGCGGCTACAGGCCCGGGGCTCCGCCCCGTACCCCGCTCCTCAAACGCCGGAGGGGCTGGATTTGGCCGGCCTCGGCTTGCCCGCAGGGCAATTTCAGCCTCGCCGGCGTTTGAGGCGCGGGGGTTCGGGGGCGGAGCCCCCGACAACGGCGCCGCGCACGGTAGGCACCGCACAACCCCCGCAGGGGCTCGGCACGGCCCCGCCGGCCCACGACACTGACAAAGCGGCGCAGCCCCATCGGCAGGTACTACACGCCGGATAAACACCGAATCCCCGGCGGAGTCCTACCGTGGAGGAGTCAACGACCCACCGCACACACTCGAAGGGCCGGGATTCGCATGACTTCCACCCACGCCTTCTGGCTCGCCGGCCGCCAGGCCACCGGCGAGGACAGCTTCGACGTCCACTCCCCGTGGGACGGCCGTCTCGTCGGCACGGTCAGCGTGCCCACCGACGCCCAGGTCGAAGAGGCCGTGGCCGCGGCGTACGCCGTGACGGCGGAGTTCTCCGCGACCCCGGCCCACGTGCGGGCCGCCGCCCTGGACCACGTGTCCAAGCGGCTCGTCGAGCGGACCGAGGAGATCGCCCAGCTGATCTCCGCCGAGAACGGCAAGCCCATCAAGTGGGCCCGCGGTGAGGTCGGCCGTGCGGTGTCCGTGTTCCGCTTCGCCGCCGAAGAGGCCCGCCGCTTCAACGGCGGAGAGGCCCAGCGCCTCGACACCGACGCCGGTGGCGTCGGCCGTCTCGCGCTGACCCGCCGCTTCGTCAAGGGTCCGGTCCTCGGCATCGCGCCGTTCAACTTCCCCCTGAACCTGTGCGCCCACAAGGTGGCCCCGGCCATCGCCGTCGGTGCGCCGATCATCCTGAAGCCGGCCCCGGCCACCCCGCTGTCCGGTCTGATCCTGGGCGAGCTGCTCGCCGAGACGGACCTCCCGGCCGGTTCGTGGTCCGTGCTGCCCGTCGCGAACGACAAGATGCCCGCCCTGGTCAAGGACGAGCGCCTCCCCGTCATCTCGTTCACCGGCTCCGACACCGTCGGCTACGCCATCCAGCAGTCGGTGCCCCACAAGCACTGCACCCTGGAGCTCGGCGGCAACGCCGCGGCCGTGGTCCTCGCCGACTGGGCCTCCGAGGCCGACCTCGACTGGGCCGCGACCCGTATCGCGACCTTCTCGAACTACCAGGCCGGCCAGTCCTGCATCTCGGTGCAGCGCGTGATCGCCGACGCCTCCGTCTACGACACCCTCGTCGAGAAGGTCGTCGCGAAGGTCCAGGCGCAGGTCACCGGCGACCCGTCCGACTCCGCCACCGACGTCGGCCCCCTCGTCTCCGAGGACGCCGCCAAGCGTGTCGAGTCCTGGGTCGACGAGGCCGTGTCGGCCGGAGCCAAGCTGCTCACCGGCGGCAAGCGCGAGGGTGCCTCCTTCGAGCCCACCGTGCTCGCCGAGGTCCCGGCGGGCGTCAAGCTCGCCACCGAGGAGGTCTTCGGGCCGGTCCTCACCCTCACCAAGGTCGAGAACACCGACGAGGCCTTCGCCGCCGTCAACGACTCGAAGTTCGGCCTGCAGACCGGTGTCTTCACGCGCGACATCCAGACCGCGTTCCGCGCCCACCGCGAGCTCGAGGTCGGCGGTGTGATCGTCGGCGACGCGCCGTCCTACCGCGCCGACCAGATGCCGTACGGCGGCGTCAAGCAGTCCGGTGTGGGCCGCGAGGGCGTCCGCTACGCGATGGACGACTACACGTACGAGCGAGTCCTGGTCCTGACCGGCCTCGACATCTGATCTCGTACGGCCAATGAGCCGACGGCCGGAGCCTACTGTGCGGGGGCTCCGGCCGTCCCCCTTTTCCATCCCGCCCACATTGGGTACGACTCACAGGTAGCACCGGCTGGTAATCCGGTGAACCACCCGACTCGGCGGCGAGGTGAGTCCCCTCATGTCCGCAACACAGCCCGCACAGCCCAAGGTGACCGAGCGCGAGGCACGGCAGGTCGCGGAAGCGGCCCGGGAGCAGGACTGGCGCAAGCCCAGCTTCGCCAAGGAGCTGTTCCTCGGCAGGCTGCGGCTCGACCTGATCCATCCCCATCCGCTTCCCGCGGACGAGGACGTCCGGCGCGGCGAGGCCTTCCTCGCCCGGCTGCGGACCTTCTGCGAGAACGAGCTCGCAAACGGCACCGCGGCCCGCATCGAGCGCGAGGCGCGGATCCCCGACGAGACCGTGCGCGGGCTGAAAGAGCTCGGCGCGCTCGGGATGAAGATCGACCCCAAGTACGGGGGCCTCGGCCTCACCCAGGTCTACTACAACAAGGCCCTCGCGCTCGTCGGCTCCGTCAGCCCGGCCATCGGCGCCCTGCTCTCCGCCCACCAGTCGATCGGCGTCCCCCAGCCGCTGAAGATCTTCGGCACGCAGGAGCAGAAGGACACCTACCTGCCGCGCTGCGCCACCACCGCCATCAGCGCCTTCCTGCTCACCGAGCCCGACGTGGGCTCCGACCCGGCGCGCCTGGCCACCACGGCGGTCCCGGACGGGACGGACGCCTACGTCCTCGACGGCGTGAAGCTGTGGACCACCAACGGGGTGGTCGCCGACCTGCTCGTGGTGATGGCGCGCGTGCCCAAGAGCGAGAACCACCGCGGCGGCATCACCGCCTTCGTCGTCGAGGCCGACTCGCCCGGCATCACCGTGGAGCACCGCAACGCCTTCATGGGCCTGCGCGGCCTGGAGAACGGCGTCACCCGCTTCCACCAGGTCCGGGTCCCCGCCGCCCAGCGCATCGGCGCCGAGGGAGCCGGGCTCAAGATCGCCCTGACCACCCTCAACACCGGCCGCCTGTCGCTGCCCGCGATGTGCGTCGGGGCCGGGAAGTGGTGCCTGAAGATCGCCCGGGAGTGGTCCGGCGTACGCGAGCAGTGGGGCCGACCCGTCGCGAAGCACGAGGCCGTCGGCGCCAAGATCTCCTTCATCGCCGCCACCACCTTCGCCCTCGAAGCGGTCGTGGACCTCGCCTCCCAGATGGCCGACGAGGACCGCAACGACATCCGCATCGAGGCGGCCCTCGCCAAGCTCTACGGCTCCGAGATGGCCTGCCTGATGGCCGACGAGCTGGTCCAGATCCGCGGCGGGCGCGGTTTCGAGACCGCAGAGTCCCTCGCCGCCCGCGGCGAGCGCGCCGTCCCCGCCGAGCAGATGCTCCGCGACCTGCGCATCAACCGCATCTTCGAGGGCTCGACGGAGATCATGCACCTGCTGATCGCCCGCGAGGCCGTCGACGCCCACCTGTCGGTCGCCGGCGACCTCATCGACCCGGAGAAGGCACTGGGCGAGAAGGCGAAGGCGGGCGCCCGGGCCGCAGGGTTCTACGCCCGCTGGCTGCCCCAGCTGGCCACCGGCGCCGGCCAGGTCCCCGGCACCTACCGTGCCTTCCACCCCAGCGGCCACCCCGACCTCGCCACCCACCTGCGCTATGTAGAACGCTGCGCCCGCAAACTAGCCCGTTCGACCTTCTACGCCATGTCGCGCTGGCAGGGCCGCATGGAGACCAAGCAGGGCTTCCTCGGCCGGATCGTCGACATCGGCGCCGAGCTCTTCGCGATGAGCGCGGCCTGCGTCCGCGCCGAGCACCTGCGCGCCTCCGGTGAGCACGGCCGCGAGGCGTACCAGCTGGCCGACGCCTTCTGCCGGCAGTCCCGGATCCGCGTCGAGGAGCTCTTCGGACGGCTCTGGACCAACACCGACGAGATCGACCGCAAGGTCGTCGAAGGCGTCCTGACCGGCACCTACACCTGGCTGGAGGAGGGCGTCCTCGACCCCTCGGGCGACGGCCCGTGGATCGCGGACGCCGCCCCCGGCCCCTCGACCCGCAAGAACGTGCACCGTCCCCTCCGCTGACCTGCGATCATCGCCGGACGTCGGACAGGCGTACGAGGATGAGTACGCGTACGGACACCCGTACGCGCACGAGCACGGGCAAGGCGGAGAGAGCGATGCCGACGGCCGAGGAAGACCGCGCCAGCCGACGGATGGCCTGGTGCGTGGCACACCTGCTGCGCCACGCACCGGACCACGTCGTCGCCGACCTGATCGGCCGACTCGACACGCCGACCCGCAAGTACCTGTGCCGCGACGAGTGGCTGTCGGCCTCCACCGTCACCCTGCTGCTGCGCCACGGCGGCGAGGAGGACCGGCAGTACGTCGCCCGCAACCCCCACGTCGTCGGAAGGCCCCTGCCCGGACTGCCCGGACCCGCGCGGTACGCCGCCCGCCCCGGGCCGTCGCCCGAGCTGCTGCGGCAGATCGGCCCCGGGCCGTTCACCACCGACGAGCTGATCGCACTGCTGCGCCGGCACGGCCGCCGGCCCCGGACCCCGATCACCCTGCTGCGGATGCCGCACGCCCCGCTCGACCACGGGACGCTGCTGCGCGAGCACGCCCGGGACCCCCTGCCGCCCACTGCGGTCGAGGCCCTGCTGCTGGCCGGCGGGCTGCCCCGCGAGGTCTGCCGGGCGCTGCTCGACGCGGGCACGCAGGACACCGAGGGGCACCTCTGGTACCGGCCCGCCGTCCGGGCCGTTCGGATGGGGCTGCTCACCTGCGACGAGCTCGTCGCCCACGTCGCCCCCGCGCACCGCACCCTGCTGCTCGCGGACATCCCCGAGACCAGGGGCCTGCGCTGGTCCCTGCCCGAAAAGACGGGCATGCGGACCTCCGTCGCCCGGGCGCTGCGCCCCCTGCGGGACGACCCCCGGCTCTGGGCCGAGCTGCTCCGCCACGCCCCCGGCTTCCGCGGCACCCTGCCGGTCCTCGTGGCCCGGATCGTGCGCGGCACCCTGCCGGCGGAGCCCGCCGCCGCCGCGCCGCACGTGTCCGGGCTCGACAGCACGGTGCGCTCCCTGGCCCCGCAGGCCGCCGAGCCCGTCGGGGGCGTGGACCGCGAACTGGCCCTGGCCAGCCTCGCGGTGCCCATGCCGACCGTCGAGGAGGACATCCGGTGGGTGCGGGACTGCCTGGCCCGCGGACTGCTCACCGGCGAGGACGTGATCCGGCACAAGGCGCCCGCCTGCTGGGCCCTGGACGAGGACCACTGGCTCGGCGACGTGGACCACCCCGACCGCCACGACTGGATCGCGCCCGTGCTCGCCGCGCGGTCCGAGGCGGACCGGCTGTTCGCGCTGGCCCTCGGCGCCGATCCGGACGCCTGGTGGCGCGTGGCGGTCACGCTCCCGGACTTCGCCGGAACCCTCCCGCACCTCCTCCTGCGGGTCACGGAAGGGGGCTCCGTGTCCGGCCGCTCCTGACTTCCGGCAACAATGGGGTGCATGAGCGACCGCCCAGCCCCCCTCGCCGATCCGCACCTCCTCTTCGACGCCGCGGCCGGCCCCCGGGACATCGTCATCCTCGGGTCCACCGGGTCCATCGGCACCCAGGCCATCGACCTCGCCCTGCGCAACCCCGACCGGTTCCGGGTGACCGCGCTGTCGGCCGCCGGCGGCCGGATCGGCCTGCTGGCAGAGCAGGCCCGGCTGCTCCGGGTCGAGACCGTGGCCGTCGCCCGCGAGGACGCCGTACCGGCCCTGAAAGAGGCGCTGAGCGACCGGTACGGGTCCGGCGAGCCGCTGCCCGAGATCCTGGCCGGGCCCGACGCGGCGGCCGAGCTCGCCGCCTCCGAGTGCCACACCGTCCTCAACGGGATCACCGGTTCCATCGGCCTCGCGCCCACCCTCGCCGCACTGCGGGCGGGCCGGACCCTCGCCCTGGCCAACAAGGAGTCGCTGATCGTCGGCGGCCCCCTGGTCAAGGCCCTCGCGAAGCCCGGCCAGATCATCCCGGTCGACTCCGAGCACGCGGCGCTCTTCCAGGCGCTCGCCGCCGGTACCCGCGCCGACGTGCGCAAGCTCGTGGTCACCGCGTCCGGCGGCCCCTTCCGCGGCCGCACCCGCGCGGAGCTGGCCGCCGTCACCGTCAAGGACGCCCTCGCCCACCCCACCTGGGCCATGGGCCCGGTCATCACGGTGAACAGCGCCACGCTGGTCAACAAGGGGCTGGAGGTCATCGAGGCGCACCTGCTCTACGACATCCCCTTCGAGCAGATCGAGGTCGTGGTCCACCCGCAGTCCTACGTGCACTCGATGGTGGAGTTCACGGACGGCTCCACCCTCGCCCAGGCCACCCCGCCGGACATGCGCGGCCCCATCGCGATCGGCCTCGGCTGGCCCCAGCGGGTCCCGGACGCGGCCCCCGCCTTCGACTGGACCAAGGCGTCCACCTGGGAGTTCTTCCCGCTGGACACCGAGGCCTTCCCGGCGGTGGACCTGGCCCGGCACGTGGGCACCCTCGGCGGCACCGCGCCGGCCGTCTTCAACGCGGCCAACGAGGAGTGCGTGGAGGCTTTCCTGGCCGGTCGGCTGCCGTTCACAGCAATCATGGATACCGTCTCTGCCGTGGTCGATGAGCACGGGACACCGGCGTCGGGAACTTCCCTGACCGTCCGGGACGTCCTCGAAGCGGAGACCTGGGCCAGGGCCCGGGCGCGGGAGATGGCGGCGAAGGCCGCCGTGGAGGCGGGCGCATGACGGTTCTGATGACGGTGCTCGGGGTCGTGCTCTTCGCGGTCGGCCTGCTGGTCTCCATCGCCTGGCACGAGCTCGGACACCTCTCCACGGCCAAGCTCTTCGGCATCCGGGTGCCGCAGTACATGGTCGGCTTCGGCCCGACCATCTGGTCGCGGAAGAAGGGCGAGACCGAGTACGGGATCAAGGCCATCCCGATGGGCGGCTACATCCGCATGATCGGGATGTTCCCGCCCGGCGACGACGGCAAGGTCACCGCCCGCTCCACCTCCCCGTTCCGGTCGATGATCGAGGACGCGCGCTCGGCGGCGTACGAGGAGCTCCAGCCCGGCGACGAGAGCCGGCTCTTCTACACGCGCAAGCCGTGGAAGCGCGTCATCGTGATGTTCGCCGGCCCGTTCATGAACCTGGTCCTGGCCGTGGCGATCTTCCTCACCACCCTGATGACCTTCGGGCTGAACACCCAGACGACCGTCGTCGGCTCGGTCTCGGACTGCGTCATCCAGCAGAGCGAGAAGCGCGACAAGTGCGCCCCCGGCGACCCAGCCGCCCCCGCCAAGGCAGCCGGCCTGGAGCAGAAGGACAAGATCGTCGCCTTCAACGGGCACCCCGTGAAGGACTGGTCCGCGCTCCAGAAGGACATCCGGGCCACCGTCGGTCCCGCCACGATCACCGTCGAGCGGGCCGGGCAGCGGCTCGACCTGCACGCCACCCTCATCGAGAACAAGGTCGCAAAGACCGACGGCAGCGGCAGGTACGTCAAGGACCAGTACGTCACGGCGGGCTTCCTCGGCTTCGCCCCCGCCTCCGGCTACGTCCCGCAGTCCTTCGGCCAGTCCGTCGACCGCATGGGCGAGATGATGCAGGCGGGCGTGCAGTCGCTCGTCGACCTGCCGTCCAAGGTCCCCGACCTGTGGAACGCGGCCTTCAACGGCGCCGAGCGCAAGCAGGACAGCCCGATGGGCGTCGTCGGCGCCGCGCGTGTCAGCAGCGAGATCTTCAACCTCGACATCCCCGCCCAGCACCAGCTGGTCTTCTTCCTCAACCTGCTGGCCGGCTTCAACCTCTCGCTGTTCCTGTTCAACATGCTGCCGCTGCTCCCGCTCGACGGCGGGCACATCGCCGGCGCCCTGTGGGAGTCGGTCCGGCGCAATGTCGCGCGGGTCTTCCGCCGCCCCGACCCCGGCCCCTTCGACGTGGCCAAGCTGATGCCCGTCGCGTACGTGGTGGCCGGACTGTTCATCTGCTTCACGCTGCTGGTGATGGTGGCGGACGTGGTGAACCCGATCAAGATCACCTAGCGCCCGACGGGACACCCCACGAGCACCGGAGCCGGGCACGCATCGTGCCCGGCTCCCTACGTTCGGGTGGCGCACCCCCCTCGGATGCGTGGAGCGCTCGGTGATTGGCGTAACCTCGAAGGCCGGAGCCCGCCGATCTCGGGACCTCGATCCACACCTTGGGGTTGCACAGCAGATGACTGCCATCTCTCTCGGAATGCCGGCCGTGCCGACGAAGCTTGCCGACCGCAGGGTCAGCCGCAAGATCCACGTCGGATCGGTCGCCGTCGGCGGCGACGCACCCATCTCGGTGCAGTCGATGACCACGACCCGCACCTCCGACATCGGCGCCACGCTCCAGCAGATCGCCGAGCTGACCGCCTCCGGCTGCAACATCGTCCGCGTGGCCTGCCCCACGCAGGACGACGCCGACGCCCTTGCCGTCATCGCGAAGAAGTCGCAGATCCCGGTCATCGCCGACATCCACTTCCAGCCCAAGTACGTGTTCGCCGCGATCGACGCCGGCTGCGCCGCCGTCCGCGTGAACCCGGGCAACATCAAGCAGTTCGACGACAAGGTCAAGGAGATCGCGAAGGCCGCGGGCGACGCGGGCACCCCGATCCGTATCGGCGTCAACGCCGGCTCCCTCGACGCGCGGCTGCTGAAGAAGTACGGCAAGGCCACCCCCGAGGCGCTGGTCGAGTCCGCGCTGTGGGAGGCCTCCCTCTTCGAGGAGCACGGCTTCAGCGACATCAAGATCTCGGTCAAGCACAACGACCCGGTGGTCATGGTCAACGCCTACCGCCAGCTGGCCGCCGCCTGCGACTACCCGCTGCACCTGGGCGTCACCGAGGCCGGCCCCGCCTTCCAGGGCACCATCAAGTCCGCCGTGGCCTTCGGCGCGCTGCTGTCCGAGGGCATCGGCGACACCATCCGCGTCTCTCTCTCGGCCCCGCCGGTCGAGGAGGTCAAGGTCGGCAACCAGATCCTGGAGTCGCTGAACCTCAAGCCGCGCCGCCTGGAGATCGTCTCCTGCCCGTCCTGCGGCCGCGCCCAGGTGGACGTGTACAAGCTGGCCGAGGAGGTCACGGCGGGCCTGGAGGGCATGGAGGTCCCGCTGCGCGTCGCGGTCATGGGCTGCGTCGTCAACGGCCCCGGCGAGGCCCGCGAGGCCGACCTCGGCGTGGCCTCCGGCAACGGCAAGGGCCAGATCTTCGTGAAGGGCGAGGTCATCAAGACCGTCCCCGAATCGAAGATCGTGGAGACCCTCATCGAAGAGGCCATGAAGATCGCCGAGCAGATGGAGAAGGACGGCGTCCCCTCCGGCGAGCCCAGCGTGGCCATCGGCGTCTGACCATCGGCGTCCGAGCAGCACGGCCCGCCCCGGCCCCGTTCCCGCAGCTCGCGGGCGGGGCCGGGGCTTTTTCACGACCCCTGCGACGCGGCATCCGCGAGCCGTGCCGGGTACAGTGCGGAGATCAGCAGACTTGCATGGTGAGGCCCCAGTGTTGACGCAGACCACCACCCGGGTCCTTGAGCCCAGTGATCTCGACGCCGCGCTCGAAGTCCTCGGACGCGAGCCGGTCGAGAACGCCTTCGTCACCTCCCGGGTCCAGGTCGCCGGACTCGACCCCTGGCGTCTGGGCGGCGAGATGTGGGGCTGGTACGCCGACGGCGAGCTCCGCTCCCTCTGCTACGCCGGCGCCAACCTGGTCCCCGTCTGCGCCGGACCCGACGCCGTACGCGCCTTCGCCGACCGGGCCCGCCGCACCGGCCGCCGCTGCTCCTCCATCGTCGGCCCCGCCGAGGCCACCCGGCTGCTGTGGCAGCTCCTGGAGCCCAGCTGGGGCCCGGCCCGCGACGTCCGCTCCCACCAGCCGCTCATGGTCATCGAGAGCCCGTCCACCACGGTCGACCCCGACCCCCTCGTCCGCCGGATCCGCAAGGACGAGATGGAGCTGATCATGCCCGCCTGCGTGGCCATGTTCACCGAGGAGGTCGGCATCTCGCCGATGGCGGGCGACGGCGGACTGCTCTACCAGGCCCGCGTCGCCGAGCTCGTCGGCAGCGGCCGCTCCTTCGCCCGGGTCGAGGACGGCAAGGTCGTCTTCAAGGCGGAGATCGGCGCCGCCACCGCCCGCGCCTGCCAGATCCAGGGCGTATGGGTGGCCCCCGAGTTCCGCGGCCGCGGACACTCCGAGACCGGCATGGCCGCCGTCGTCGAGTACGCCCTGCGGGACGTGGCACCCGTGGTCAGCCTCTACGTGAACGACTTCAACACCGCCGCCCGGGCCTCCTACCGGCGCGTGGGCTTCCGCGAGGTCGGCGCCTTCATGAGCGTGCTGTTCTGAGCCTCCCGTTGCGAACAGGCCGATGCCATACCGGCGGGCCCGTACCCCGCAGTAAGGTCGCCGCATGCTGCCTACCGGACTCCGCATCGGCCCCCTCGACCTCGCCGCCCGCGTGGACGAGGCCCTGCGCGTGCAGGCCGTCGCCTTCGGCCTCAGCGAGGAGGAGGTCGGCATCCGGCGCTACATCGTCCAGCGCCACATGACCTGCCGCGGCGCCCGCGCCCTCGGGGCGTTCACCGAGGACGACGCTCTCACCGGCTTCGTCTACGGGATGCCCAACGACCGGACCCACTGGTGGTCCACGATCGTCGAGCCCTATCTGCGGGCCGCCGGGCACGAGGACTGGCTCGACGGCTCCTTCGTCATCACCGAGCTGCACGTCCACCCCGGCTTCCAGGGCCACGGCGTCGGCCGCGCGCTCATCACCGGCATCACCGACAGCGCCGCCGAGAAGCGCTCCATCCTCTCCGCCATCGACACCGAGAGCCCCGCGCGCGGCCTCTACCGGGCCCTCGGCTACGCGGACCTCGCCCGCCAGGTCCACTTCCCGAGCGCGAGCCTCCCGTACGCCGTCATGGGCGCCCCCCTGCCGCTCCTGCGGCCCTGAAACCATTTCTGGCCCCCGTACGACCCCCGGTAGCCTCCCTGCATGTCTACGCAACACGTGCAGCGCATGTCCCGCCTCATGGCCAAGACCCTCCGCGAGGACCCGGCCGACGCCGAAACCCTCAGCCACCGGCTCCTGGTCCGCGCCGGCTACGTCCGGCGCAGCTCGGCCGGGGTGTGGACGTGGCTGCCGCTCGGCAAGCGGGTGCTGGAGAACGTCTCGCGCGTCGTCCGCGAGGAGATGGACGCGATCGGCGCGCAGGAGGTGCTGCTGCCCGCGTTGCTGCCGAAGGAGCCGTACGAGGTCAGCGGGCGCTGGTCGGAGTACGGGGACCTGCTCTTCCGCCTCAAGGACCGCAAGGGCGCGGACTACCTGCTCGGCCCCACCCACGAGGAGATCTTCACCCTGGTGGTGAAGGACCAGTGCACCTCGTACAAGGACCTGCCGGTCATGCTCTACCAGATCCAGACCAAGTACCGCGACGAGGCGCGGCCCCGCTCCGGGGTGCTGCGCGGGCGCGAGTTCCAGATGAAGGACTCCTACTCCTTCGACGTGTCCGACGAGGGCCTGGCGGAGTCCTACCGGCTCCACCGCGAGGCCTACATCCGCATCTTCGAGCGCCTCGGCCTGGACCACCGGATCGTGTCGGCGGTGTCGGGTGCCATGGGCGGCTCGGCGTCCGAGGAGTTCCTGGCGCCGGCGGAAGCGGGCGAGGACACCTTCGTGGACTGCCCGTCCTGCGACTACGCGGCGAACACGGAGGCCGTCACCTTCGCCCTGGCGCCGGCGGCCGGCGACGGGCACCCGGCGCTGGAGGAGGTGGACACCCCGGACACCCCGACGATCGAGACCCTGGCCGCGCACCTGGGGGTCCCCGCCTCGGCGACCTTGAAGAACCTGCTGGTGAAGGTCGACGGCGAGATCGTGGCCGTCGGCGTGCCGGGGGACCGCGAGGTGGACCTCGGCAAGCTCGGCGAGCACCTGGCCCCGGCGGTGGTGGAACTCGTGACGGCCGAGGACTTCGTGGACCGGCCCGATCTCGTACGGGGCTACGTGGGCCCGCAGGGCCTGGACAAGGTCCGCTACCTGGCCGACCCGCGGGTCGCGCCGGGAACGGCGTGGGTGACGGGCGCCAACCGCGTGGACACGCACGCCCGGAACGTGGTCTGCGGGCGGGACTTCGAGGTGGACCAGTACCTGGACGTGGTCGTCGTGGAGCCGGGCGACCCCTGCCCCCGCTGCGGTTCCGGCCTCAAGCTGGACCGGGCGATCGAGATCGGCCACATCTTCCAGCTGGGCCGCAAGTACGCGGACGCCTTCGGGCTGGACGTGCTGGGCCGGGAGGGCAAGCCGGTCCGGGTCACGATGGGCTCGTACGGCATCGGGGTCTCCCGGGCGGTGGCCGCGCTGGCCGAGCAGACGGCGGACGAGCGCGGGCTGTGCTGGCCGGCGGCGGTGGCCCCGGCCGATGTCCACGTGGTGGCGGCGGGCAAGGCCGTGCCGCTCGCGCTGGCGGAGCAGGCCGCTTCGGCCCTCGCCGACTCCGGGCTCCGCGTCCTGCTGGACGACCGGCCCGGCCTCTCCCCGGGCGTGAAGCTCACGGACGCGGAGCTGATCGGTGTCCCGTGGATCCTGGTCGCGGGCCGCCGCTCCGCCGACGGCGTGGTCGAACTCCAGAACCGCCGCACCGGCACCCGCGAGGAACTCCCCCTCCCGGAAGCCCTGTCCCGCCTCCGCTAGCCCTGCGGGGCTTCCCCCACCCCGCCCCTTCCCGAAACCGGGGCTTGCGACCCCGGCCGCCGCTACCGGGGCTCCGCCCCGGACCCCCGCGCCTCAAACGCCGGCGGGGCCGCCCCCAGGTCTTTGCGGGTCCGGGCAGCGCCCGGGGAACGAAGGAAGGGCGGTAGGGGACGGCTCCGCGCAGCGGCTACTCGGGGCGGTCGTCCGGGGGCGGCGAGCCGTCCAGGGTCAGGCCCGGGGTCGGGCCCGACTCGTCGGCCGTCCGGCCGGTGATGCCGGGGGGCTCGGCGTCCGCCGGCGGGCCGGGAGCGGGGGGAGGCGGCGGCTGCGCCGCATCGGCTTCGGCCGCCCCCGCCGGAGGCGGCGCGGCGCGTTCCAGGAAGCGGAGGAGTTCCACCGGGAAGGGCAGCACCAGCGTCGAGTTCTTCTCGGCGGCCACGGCCACGACCGTCTGCAGCAGCCGCAGCTGCAGCGCCGCCGGCTGGTCCGACATCACCGCCGCCGCATCCGCCAGCTTGTGCGAGGCCTGGAGCTCCGCGTCCGCGTTGATCACCCGCGCCCGCCGCTCCCGGTCGGCCTCCGCCTGCCGCGCCATCGACCGCTTCATCGTCTCCGGCAGCGAGACGTCCTTGATCTCCACCCGGTCGATCTGCACCCCCCACCCCACCGCCGGACTGTCGATCATCAGCTCCAGCCCCTGGTTGAGCATCTCCCGGTTGGACAGCAGGTCGTCCAGGTCCGACTTGCCGATGATCGACCGCAGCGAGGTCTGCGCCATCTGCGAGACGGCGAAGCGGTAGTCCTCCACGGCCACGATCGCGTTCGCCGGGTCGACGACCTTGAAGTACACGACCGCGTCCACCCGCACCGTGACGTTGTCCCGGGTGATGCCCTCCTGGGCCGGCACCGGCAGCGTCACGATCTGCATGTTGACCTTCCGCAGGCGGTCCACGCCCGGGACGATCACCGTGAAGCCGGGACCCCGGATGTCATCGCGCAGCCGACCGAAGCGGAAGACCAGGCCCCGCTCGTACTGCTTCACCACCCGCGCGGCGGCGCCCACGTAGGCCAGGATCCCCACACCGGCGGCGATTCCCGCGGTCAGCAGTTCTTCGACCATGACGGCCCCCTGCGGGACAAGCCGGACATACCTTCCTACCTACGGTATGCCCTACAGCCAGGCCGCGAACTCCAGCAGCTGCTCGGCGTCCCGCCGCCGCCCGGCCGCCAGCGCCCGGTTCCCCGACTCCACCGCCCGGAACACCGTCCAGCCCCGCAGCCGGTCCCGGTCCACCTCCAGGGCGTCGGCCAGCTTGTTCACCCTGCGCCGGGCGCCCGCGGCCCCCGCCGAGGAGGCCACCTGGTCCTCCAGCCGGTCCCGGACCAGCCGCGCCAGGTCGTACGCCCGCTCGCCGGTCAGCGGCTCCGGACCCACCGTCAGCCACGGCGCGCGCTCGCCCGCCAGGACCTTGCCCTGCCGGAAGTTCCCGTGCAGCAGGAGCTCCTCCGGCGGGGCCGCCACCAGCTCCTCGCGCATCGCCAGCGCCGTGTCCGCCAGGGCCCGCACCTCCGCCGGGGCCGCCCGCAGCGCCGCCGACTGCCGTTCGGTCCGCTCCGCCACCGTCTCCCAGTCGTGCCCGGCCGGCGGCGCCACCCACAGCCTGCGCAGCGTGCCGCTGGCCTCCAGCAGCGCCTTCGCCTCCGGCAGCGACCGCAGCGAGACCTCGGGGTGCAGCCGCTCCAGCAGCAGAGCCCCGTCCTCCTCGTGGTACCGGGTGTCCAGGACCCGTACGGCTCCAAAACCGCCCCAGTGCGCCAGCGCGGCCAGTTCCCGGTCGGGCCGGGCCTGCGGCGGCGCCAGCTTCAGGGCGGCCGGGGTCCCGTCGGCGTACCGGACGAGGACGACCAGACTGCTGCGCCCGCCCGGGGCCTGCACCCGCTGGGCCTCCACCCCGCGCCGGGCCAGCGCGGCTTCGGCGAGCTTCGGCAACTGCCGCAGCCAGTCCGCGTCCCGGTCCGATCCCGGCATCTCGCCGAGCGCCCGTACAAGCCGCTCCGGCGGTTCGAAAGCCATGCGTGCGTGGTCCCTTTCAGCTGATCAAGGCTCGTTATGCGCGTTCCGTGAGCCCAGGGAAGGCTACGCCGCCACCACGCCACCTCGCCGCGCGCACGGCCGCGGCGCTCAGCGCGTCGGCCGCCATGCGGCGCAGCGGGCCCTCCGCCGCCCGCACCAGATCGGAGTACGCGCCCGCCACCCGGTCCTCGATCTCGGCGGCCAGCCGCTCGGCGTCGGCGGGGGTGCGCACCTGGAACGGCAGGGCGTACGCGGCCTCCGCGGGCCGGGGCGCCCCGCCCAGCTCCCGCACGGTCCGGGCGAGCGCGTCACGCCGGGCGAGGTGGCCGGCGTAGGCCTCCCGGGCCTCCGTCGCACGGGCGCCGGCGGTCCGGGCGCCGATCACCCCGTAGCCGTACGCGGCCGCGTGCTCGGCGGCCAGGGCGGCCTGGGCGGCCTCCTGGGGCCGGCCGGCGGGGGAGGGTTCGGGGGTCACGACTTGGCTCCCGGGGTCGAGGTCAGCAGGTAGGCGTGGACGGCGCCGCAGGCGGCCACCGAGGCCAGCATCCGGGCCAGCTCCCCCGGAGCCCCGGCCAGGTCGATGGTCCGGGACTCCGACAGGCTGCGCTCGGCGTCGGCCAGGGCGGTCAGGGCGTCCTCGGCCTTGGGCGGCACCGGCTCCGCGCTCGGCGCGGGAGCGGCCGCCCCCGTGGCACCGGACGGGGGCGGCGACGCGGACCGGGACGCCGACGGCGAGCCGGCGGGTGTGGGGGACAGGGCCGCCGCGTGCGCGGCGACGGCGGCGCGCAGCGGGGCCAGCCGCCCCGCCAGGGCCGGATGGGCGGCGGCCGTGGCGTCGTAACGTTCCAGCAGTCGGCCGCTCTCACGAACGGCCGCCTCCCGCATCCGCCGTTCGAGTGGAATCGCGGGGTCACCGTCGGGCGAGGGGCCATCGGAGCACCCGGCGAGCAGGGCGGCACCGGCCGCGCCGGCGGCACCGGCGAGCAGGCTCCTTCTCGACGGCCGGGGTGGCAGGGTCCAGGGCACGGCGACGTCCTCGGGGGTGATGGCGGGGCAGGGTGTGATCACGGTACCCGGGGCCCTGTCCACAGGGCTGACGGCAACACCCTCCGCGACCGGATACCCTTTGACCTGACACACGACGAAACCACAACAGCACACGCGGCCGAGGAGTCACCCGGATGAGCACCACCCAGAGCGACAGGCTGCGCGGACTGCTGGAGCCGCTCGTCGCCGCCAAGGGCCTGGACCTCGAAGAGATCGAGATGTCCCGGGCGGGCAAGCGCCGGATGCTGCGCATCATCGTGGACTCCGACGAGGGCGTGGAGCTGGACGCGTGTGCCGAGCTGAGTCGAGAGGTCTCCGACCGGCTCGACGAGACCGATGTGATGGGCGAGGACGAGTACGTCCTCGAGGTGAGCTCGCCGGGCGCCGACCGCCCGCTGACCGAGCACCGTCACTACGTGCGGGCGATCGGCCGTCTCGTGAAGTTCCAGCTCTCCGCCGAAGGTGAGAAGGGTGCCGGGGAACTCATCGCCCGCGTCCTTGACGTGGACGAAGAGGGACTGGACCTCGAAGTTCCGGGCGTGAAGGGCCGCAAGGCGACCGCCCGCCGCATTGCTTTCACCGACATCGCCAAGGCGCGTGTCGAGATCGAGTTCAGCCGCAAGGACAAGAAGGAAGAGGAGGCGTAGTCGTGGACATCGACATGAGTGCCCTGCGGGGTCTGGTCCGGGAGAAGGAGATCTCCTTCGACCTGCTCGTCGAGGCGATCGAGTCGGCCCTCCTCATCGCGTACCACCGGACCGAGGGGAGCTTCCGCCGCGCCCGCGTCGTGCTGGACCGCACCAACGGTCACGTGGTCGTGTGGGCGACGGAAGACCCGAGGGACCTCGAAGAGGGACAGGAGCCCAAGGAGTTCGACGACACCCCGTCGGACTTCGGCCGGATCGCCGCGACGACCGCCAAGCAGGTGATCCTCCAGCGTCTGCGCGACGCCGAGGACGACCTGACCTTCGGCGAGTTCGCCGGCCGTGAGGGCGACGTCATCACCGGCGTCGTGCAGCAGGGCAAGGACCCCAAGAACGTCCTCGTCGACATCGGCAAGCTGGAGGCCATCCTGCCGGTGCAGGAGCAGGTCCCCGGCGAGGAGTACACGCACGGGCTGCGCCTGAAGGCGTACGTCGTGCGCGTGGCGAAGGGCGTCCGCGGCCCGTCCGTGACCCTGTCGCGCACCCACCCCAACCTGGTGAAGAAGCTCTTCTCGCTGGAGGTCCCGGAGATCGCCGACGGCAGCGTCGAGATCTCGGCGATCGCCCGCGAGGCCGGCCACCGCACCAAGATCGCCGTACGGTCCACCCGCTCGGGCCTCAACCCGAAGGGCGCCTGCATCGGCCCGATGGGCAGCCGCGTGCGCAACGTGATGGCCGAGCTGCACGGCGAGAAGATCGACATCGTCGACTGGTCGGACGACCCGGCGGAGATGGTCGCGAACGCGCTGTCACCCGCCCGGGTGAGCAAGGTCGAGGTCGTCGACTGGGACACCCGCTCCGCCCGGGTGACCGTGCCCGACTACCAGCTGTCGCTGGCCATCGGCAAGGAGGGCCAGAACGCCCGCCTCGCCGCGCGGCTCACCGGCTGGCGGATCGACATCCGGCCCGACACCGAGCAGCCGTCGGAGCAGGCCGGGGAATAAACCGGTACCGCGGGGGGCTACCCCAGCGGTAGACAGGGACCAACCGCGGGCCCCCACCGGGGGTCCGCGATTCAACAACATCCGTTCGATTTATCACCTGAAGGGGTGAGGTCGGTACGGGGAGGTAGACTTAGGCGTGTCTGGCCGGACGCAAGCCCGCGCATGCCCCGAACGCACCTGTGTGGGGTGTCGGGAGCGAGCGGCCAAGAGCGATCTGCTGCGCATCGTGGCGATCGAGGACGAATGCGCCCCCGATCCTCGCGGTACGCTGCCCGGCCGGGGTGCGTATGTGCACCCTGCCGTGGTCTGCCTCGACCAGGCGGTCCGCCGCCGGGCGTTCCCCCGGGCCCTTCGGTCCGCCGGAGCGCTCGACACGACGGAACTGCGCAAAGCCCTGGCCGTGGAGGCCGGGGCGACACCGTAAGAAGAAGTACGGCACGGATACCCCGTGCGGTCAGGTACCTCGCGAGTTGGAAGTAGGTCGAGATTGCGATGAGCACTCGATGAGTACGCGATGAGTACGCCCATGAAGTAGCGACGGTCCGGCGTAACCCGGACCTAAAAGGAGCGAAGTGGCTAAGGTCCGGGTATACGAACTCGCCAAGGAGTTCGGAGTTGAGAGCAAGGTCGTCATGGCCAAGCTCCAGGAACTCGGTGAGTTCGTCCGTTCGGCGTCCTCGACGATCGAGGCGCCGGTTGTACGCAAGTTGACTGACGCACTGCAGGGGCCCGGCGGCAACGCCGGCAAGACCGCTGCAAAGCCCGGCGCGCCCCGCAAGGCCGCGCCCGCCAAGCCCGCGGCGCCCTCCCCGGCCGCTGCGGCACGTCCCGCTGCCCCGAAGCCCGGCGCACCGGCCCCCAAGCTGGCCGCTGCCGAGGCCCCGGCCGTCAGCGCCCCGGTGACCCCGGCCGCCCCCGGCCCGCGTCCCGGCCCGAAGGCTCCGGCCGCCCCGAAGCCCGCTCCGGCGGCGCCCGTGGCGACCGAGTTCTCCGCGCCTCCGGCGGCTCCGGCCGCCCCGGCGCGCACCGAGCGTCCCGCCGCGGCCCCCGGTCCGCGTCCGGCGCAGCAGCGTCCCGCCGCCCCGGGCCAGCCGCAGGCCGGCGCCCGTCCCGGCGCCCCGCGCCCGGCCGGCGCCACCCCCGGTGCCGGCGCTCCGCGTCCCGGTGCCGCGGCCCCGCGCCCGCAGGGCGCCCGTCCGGCCGGTCCCCGTCCGGGCAACAACCCGTTCACCTCTGGTGGCTCCACCGGCATGGCGCGCCCGCAGGCGCCCCGTCCGGCCGGCGCCCCCCGTCCCGGTGCCCCCGGCGCCGGCGGCCAGGGTGCTCCCCGCCCGCAGGGTGGTCCCGGCGGCGCTCCGCGGCCGCAGGGTCCCGGCGGCGCCCGTCCGACCCCGGGCGGCATGCCCCGTCCGCAGGGCGGCGCCCCGCGTCCGGGCGGTGCTCCCGGTGGTAACCGTCCGAACCCGGGCATGATGCCGCAGCGTCCCGCTGCCGGTGGTCCCGGTCCCCGTCCCGGTGGCGGCCCCGGTGGCCGTGGTCCCGGTGCCGGTGGCCCGCGTCCCGGTGGCGCCGGTCGTCCCGGTGGCGGCGGCTTCGCCGGCCGTCCGGCCGGTCCCGGCTCGCGTCCCGCGGGCGGCGGCGGCTTCGGCGGCCCGCGTCCCGGTGGCGGCGGCTTCGGCGGCGGTCCGGCCGGTGCCGGTGGCGGCGGTCGTCCCGGCTTCGGCGGGCGTCCCGGTGGTCCTGGTGCCCGTGGTGGCACGCAGGGTGCCTTCGGCCGTCCCGGCGGTCCGGCCCGTCGCGGTCGCAAGTCCAAGCGCCAGCGTCGCCAGGAATACGAGGCCATGCAGGCCCCGTCCGTCGGCGGCGTGATGCTGCCCCGCGGCAACGGCGAGACCGTTCGCCTGTCGCGCGGTGCCTCCCTCACCGACTTCGCGGAGAAGATCAACGCCAACCCGGCGTCGCTCGTCGCCGTGATGATGAACCTCGGCGAGATGGTCACGGCCACGCAGTCCGTGTCCGACGAGACCCTCCAGCTCCTCGCGGGCGAGATGAACTACGAAGTTCAGATCGTCAGCCCGGAGGAGGAGGACCGCGAGCTCCTCGAGGGCTTCGACATCGAGTTCGGCGAGGACGAGGGCGGCGAGGAATTCCTTATGCCGCGTCCGCCGGTCGTCACCGTCATGGGTCACGTCGACCACGGTAAGACCCGCCTGCTCGACGCCATCCGCAAGACGAACGTCGTCGCGGGCGAGGCCGGTGGCATCACCCAGCACATCGGTGCCTACCAGGTCTCCACCCAGGTCAACGACGAAGACCGTCGCATCACCTTCATCGACACCCCGGGTCACGAGGCGTTCACCGCCATGCGTGCCCGTGGTGCCAAGTCGACCGACATCGCGATCCTCGTGGTCGCGGCCAACGACGGCGTCATGCCGCAGACGATCGAGGCGCTCAACCACGCCAAGGCCGCCGGCGTCCCGATCGTCGTCGCGGTCAACAAGATCGACGTCGAGGGTGCCGACCCGGTCAAGGTGCGCGGTCAGCTCACCGAGTTCGGTCTGGTCGCCGAGGAGTACGGCGGCGACACGATGTTCGTCGACATCTCCGCCAAGCAGGGTCTGCACATCGACTCCCTGCTCGAGGCCGTCGTCCTCACCGCCGACGCCTCGCTCGACCTCCGCGCCAACCCGGAGCAGGACGCTCAGGGTATTGCGATCGAGTCCCACCTCGACCGCGGCCGCGGTGCCGTCGCCACCGTCCTCGTCCAGCGCGGTACCCTCCGCGTCGGCGACACGATGGTCGTGGGCGACGCCTACGGCCGAGTGCGCGCCATGCTCGACGACAAGGGCAACAACGTCGAGGAAGCGGGTCCGTCGACCCCCGTCCTGGTCCTGGGTCTCACCAACGTCCCCGGCGCCGGCGACAACTTCCTCGTCGTCGACGAGGACCGCACCGCCCGTCAGATCGCCGAGAAGCGTGCTGCGCGCGAGCGCAACGCCAACTTCGCCAAGCGCGTCCGCCGGGTGTCCCTGGAAGACCTCGACTCGGTCCTGAAGGCCGGTCTGGTCCAGGAACTCAACCTCATCATCAAGGGCGACGCGTCCGGTGCGGTCGAGGCCCTCGAGTCCTCGCTGCTCCAGCTCGACGTCGGTGAAGAGGTCGACATCCGCGTCCTGCACCGCGGTGTGGGTGCGGTCACCGAGTCCGACATCGCCCTGGCGATGGGCTCCGACGCCATCGTCATCGGTTACAACGTCCGTGCGGCCGGCCGTGCCGCGCAGATGGCGGACCGCGAGGGCGTCGACGTCCGCTACTACTCGGTGATCTACCAGGCCATCGAGGAGATCGAGGCGGCCCTGAAGGGTCTCCTCAAGCCGGAGTACGAAGAGGTCGAGCTCGGTACGGCGGAGGTCCGCGAGATCTTCCGCTCGTCCAAGCTGGGCAACATCGCGGGTGTTCTCATCCGCTCCGGCGAGGTCAAGCGCAACACCAAGGCGCGCCTGCTGCGCGATGGCAAGGTCATCGCGGAGAACCTCACCATCTCCGGTCTGCGCCGCTTCAAGGACGACGTCACCGAGATCCGCGAGGGCTTCGAGGGTGGTATCAACCTCGGTTCCTTCAACGACATCAAGGTCGACGACGTCATCGCGACGTACGAGATGCGGGAGAAGCCGCGCGCGTAAGCGCGGGGCGGTTCACACCGTGTCGTAACGCGTAACACCGGGGCCGGTCGACGGAATATCCGTCGATCGGCCCCGGCTGTTGCGTGTACGGTTCTGGTGACCCTGCCGAGCGACGGCCGGCAGGCCACCTAACCCGCACCGGCGGGATATCCGGAACTGCATGTACGTGGGGACTCTGTCCTTCGACCTGCTCCTCGGCGATGTCCACTCGCTGAAGGAGAAACGCTCCGTCGTCCGGCCCATCGTCGCCGAGCTCCAACGCAAGTTCTCCGTGAGCGCGGCCGAAGTGGGCGACCAGGACCTGCACCGCAGGGCCCGCATAGGGGTCGCTCTGGTGAGTGGGGACGCGGGGTTCCTCTCGGACGTACTGGACCGCTGTGAGCGGCTGGTCGCGGCGCGTCCGGAAGTGGAGCTGCTGTCCGTGCGACGGCGCCTCCACGGTGATGAAGACTGATTGCTTGTCTGCAAGAAAAAAGAAGGAGACGGACCAGTGGCCGACAATGCGCGGGCGAAGAAGCTGGCGGACCTCATCCGGGAGGTGGTGGCCGAGAAGCTGCAGCGTGGTGTCAAGGACCCCCGCCTCGGTACGCACGTGACCATCACGGACACCCGGGTCACCGGCGACCTGCGGGAGGCCACGGTCTTCTACACGGTCTACGGCGACGACGAGGACCGGGCCAGCGCGGCGGCGGGCCTGGAGAGCGCCAAGGGCGTCCTGCGCTCCGCGGTCGGCCGGGCGGCGGGCACCAAGTTCACGCCCACCCTGACCTTCGTCGCGGACGCCCTCCCGGAGAACGCCAAGACCATCGAGGACCTCCTCGACAAGGCGCGCGCCTCCGACGCCCAGGTGCGCGAGGTCTCCTCCGGCGCGACGTACGCCGGCGACGCCGACCCGTACAAGAAGCCGGGCGACGAGGACGACGAGGACGCAGCCGCGGAATGAGCAGCAACGCAGGGAAGACTCCGGACGGCCTGGTCATCGTCGACAAGCCGTCCGGATTCACTTCGCACGACGTGGTCGCCAAGATGCGCGGGATCGCCAAGACCCGCCGCGTCGGCCACGCCGGCACGCTCGACCCGATGGCGACGGGCGTGCTGGTCCTGGGCGTCGAGAAGGCCACCAAGCTCCTCGGCCACCTCGCGCTCACGGAGAAGGAGTACCTCGGCACCATCCGCCTGGGCCAGAACAGCCTGACGGACGACGCCGAAGGCGAGATCACCTCCTCCACGGACGCCACCGGGGTCACCCGCGAGGCCGTGGACGCGGGCATCGCCAAGCTGACCGGCGAGATCATGCAGGTCCCGTCCAAGGTGAGCGCCATCAAGATCAAGGGCGTGCGCTCCTACAAGCGCGCCCGGGACGGCGAGGACTTCGAGATCCCCGCCCGGCCGGTGACCGTCTCCTCCTTCCAGGTCTACGACATGCGGGAGGCGGAGGCCGAGGACGGCACCAAGGTCGTCGACCTCGTCGTCTCCGTCGTCTGCTCCAGCGGTACGTACATCCGCGCCCTCGCCCGTGACCTGGGCGCCGACCTCGGCGTCGGCGGGCACCTCACCGCGCTGCGCCGCACGCGCGTGGGCCCGTACAAGCTCGACCGGGCCCGGACGCTGGACCAGCTCCAGGAGGAGCTGACCGTCATGCCGATCGGCGAGGCGGCGGCCGCGGCGTTCCCGCGCTGGGACCTGGACGCCCGGCGGGCCTCGCTGCTCGCCAACGGCGTGCGGATCGCCATGCCGGAGGAGTACGAGGCCGGCCGGACCGTGGCGGTCTTCGGGCCGGACGGAACGCTGATCGGGCTCGTGGAGAGCAAGGGCGGCAAGGCGAAGTCCCTGGCGGTCTTCGTCTGACGTCCGCGTGACGTCCGCCTGACGTCCGCCGACTGTTGACGTGGAGCGGTGAGCGCACATCGATTGCTGCTCACCGCTCCACGACCCCCCTCGGGTAGGTCTCTATCCACCCGGAGCCCGTTATTCACCCGTCCGAGCAGGCGCTCGGAGTGAATGGAGGGAGCGTAAGGGGGCGCGTTCGCCTCGCGTGCTTTTCGTGCTGATCTTCACCTGCCTACCGTCGTGAGCACGGGGCGTTGCGGGGGAGTGGTGCGGCCATGTCGGAGCTGGTCAGGATCTGCGATCTTGCCGGGCGGCCGCGCGGCAGCGGCTTCGTCGCCGACGACCGCGGGACGGTCGTCACCAGCCACGAGGCCGTGGACGGGCTGACCCGGGTGGTGCTGCACGGGCCGGGAGCGGCCGGGCGGACCTGGCTGGCGGAGGCGCACGACGTGACCGCGCTCCCGGGGCTGGCGCTGGCCCTCGTACGGACCGACGGGCTCGGGGCGCGGCCGCTGCCGGTGGCGCTGCGCGAGGCGATCGCTCCCGGGACGTACGTACGGCTGCCCGCCCGGGGATGGCGGCAGGCGCGGGTGCTCGGCCGCGCGGAGGTCACCTATGCGGCGACGGACCGCTGCCACGTGGTGCCCGCGGGGACGGCGCTGGAGCTGGCGATCGGGACGGACGGGCGCGACGCGCTGCGGTTGGGCGGGGAGGCCTGCGGGGGCCCGGTCCTCGACGCGGAGACCGGAGCGGTGCTCGCGGTCCTGGGCACCGCTCTGCAGGCGGAACACCGCTCCGGCGGCTTCGCCGTGTCCCTGCGGGCGGCGGCCGCGGCCGACCCGGGCGGCCCCCTGTCCGTCCTGCTGGAGCGCAACGGCGCGACCGTGCCGGCGTACGGCGCGGACCTGAACCTCGCGGGGGCCCTGGAACTGACCGGGACCACCGTGGGCGCGGCCTTCCCCCCGGACGAGACCGGGCCCGCGCCCGTGGACCGGCCGGGCGTGGCGGCCGAACTGGAGGCCTTCACGGCGGGGGACCGCCTGGTCCTCGGCCTCGTCGGAAACCCGGGCACGGGCCGCACCACGGCCCTCTCCACCCTGGCCGCCCGCCGGTCCCGCGGCCCCCTCCCGGCCCCCACCCTCTGGCTCCGCGGCGCGGACCTGCGAGGCCAGGACACCTCCCTCGCCGACGCGGTGACGCGTGCGCTGACCTCTGCGGCCCGAATCCTCGCGACCCCGGACCCGCCAGCCGGTTTCGCCGGGGAGGGCGCTGTCCCGGGAGGACCCGTGCAGGGCTCCGAGCCCGACTGGACCCGGCCCGGTGCGTCCGCGCCCGCCCCGTCCCCCGCCTTCGACGGGGACGGGGGTGCGCCGGGGCGCCCCCGCAGGGCGCCGAACGCAACCCCCGCCCTGCTCTCCGGCCCCTCGTCACGTTCGGCGCCCGAGGAGGTGCCCCGGTGCACCACCGTCCCCGGCGGAGCCGGCCCGGTCCCGCCCGGCCGGCCGCAGACCGCACCACCCCCCGGGCACGGACAGGGCCCCGGGTCGGGCCTCGGGCCATGGCAGCCCGACCGGCCGGAGGCCCCCGCCCCGGACGGGATCGCCGAGGCGGTGGCCAGGGCGGCCGTGGGCGCCGGGCGGCCGGTCCTCGTGGTGCTCGACGCCCCAGAGGAGATGCCGCCGGAGCTCGCACACCGCCTCGGGCCCTGGACCGCGGCCACCGCCGCGTGGCTGCGCGGCGCGGCGGCCCGGCTGGTGGTCGCCGCCCGGCCCGAGTACTGGGAGCGGGCCGGCGCCCTCTACCCGCCCGACGTACTGCACACCCCCGCCCGCCCGGCCCGCCGGCTGCCGCCTGCCCTCGGCCTCGGTGACCTCACCCCCGCCGAGGCCGAGACCGCGCGGGCCCGCCTGGGGATCCCCGCCGACGCCGTCCGGGAGGCCGACGCCCGCCACCCCCTCACCCTGACCCTGCTCGCCGGGATCCGCGCCGCCGAGGTCACCTCCGGACGCCCCGGCCGCGACGAGGTCTTCGCCGCCCACCTCGACCTGCTCTGCCTGCGCGCGGCCGTCCGCATCGCCGCCGACGGGGCCGGCCCCGCCGGGGTGTACGGCCCCGGGGTCAGACGGCTCGCGGCGCGCGTGGCCGGCCGGGTGCACGAGGCCGCCCGCCGGTGCCTGGGCCCCGGGCAGGGCGGGCTGGACCGCGCCTCCTTCGAGGAGCTGTTCCCCTGGCGCACCGGCTGGGCCTCCGCCGTGCTCACCGAGCGGCTGCTGGTGCCCGCCGGGCCCGGCTACCGCTTCGCGCACGAGGAGCTGTCCGACTGGATCCAGGCCGGCCACCTGGACGTCCCGACCGCCCTCGCCTCCCTCGTCCACCGCCCCGCCGGGCCCGGCCTGCCCGTGCCCCGGCACCGGATCGGGCCCGTCCTGGAGGCCCTGAGCAGGCTGCCCGCCGACCGGCTGGGCAGCGAGCTCATGGCCCTCGTCCACCGCCTGGGCGCGCTCGCCGAGGAACCGGCGGAGCCCGGCCCGGACCGGGCCTGGTGGGCCGCCCGGCTGCTGCGCGAGACCCTGCTCCGGGCCCCCGACGCCCACCCCCACCTCCCCGTCCTGCACGCCCTCGCCGAGCACGTGGCCCGCTCCGGCCCGGGCGAGTTCGGCGGCTGGTTCTGGAACCGGCTCCGGCTGCCCGAGCCCGACCGCCTCGACCTGCTGCGCCGCCTGCTGCCCGCCGACCCCGCCGAGGCGGTCCCCGGCGACCGTTACCTCGACGCCGCCGCCCGCCGCCTCGCCCGCGACCCGCAGGGCGCGCAGCCGCTGCTGTGCGCCTGGTTCACCGACGGGCGGCGACTGCGCGGGCGCCCCGGGGCCACCGTCGCCACCGCCGCGCAGGCCCTGCTGCACACCCACCGTCACCTCGCCCTGGACGACCTCACCGAGGCCCTGGTCGGCGCCGCGCACCCGCGTGCCGACGAGCTCCTCGCCGTCCTCGCCGAGGAGGAGCCCTCCGCCCTGTGCCGGGCCGTGGACCGCTGGGCCCACGACGAACGGCCCGGGCGGCGGGTCGCGGCCGCCGCCTACGGGCTCGCCACCGCCCCGCACGTGCGCACCCCCGCCGACCGCGAGCTGCTGCGCTACGCCGCCCAGGCGCTCCTCGCCCGCCCCGCCGACGCCACCCTGCACGGCAGCGCCCTCGCGATGCTGCTCCGCGACCCGCAGGCGCGCGGCCGCTACCTGCCCGACGCACTCGCCTGCTTCCGCGACCCCGAGCAGGGCTCCCGGCTCCCCGCCGCGGCGCTGGTCGCGGCCCTGCCCGTGCTGCCCGATCCGGACGCGGTCTTCGCCGCCCTGCGGGACCGGGCCGACGGGGAGGTCGTGCGGGCCCTGGCCGCGCTGACCACCCCGGGGCTGGCCCGCCGCGCGGGTGACCTCGTACGGGAACACCTGGCGCGGCGGCCCGAGGACGCGGCGCACGCCGCCGCCTTCGTCGACCGGCGCCTGGAGCAGGGACCGGCCGCCGCGTCCGTCCTGCGCCCACTGGTCCTGGACCTGCTGCGGTCCGCCCCGTCGGCGGTGCGGGCCGCGCTGGCCGGCGTACTGGGCGCGCCCGGCGGGGAGCCCTCGTACGCGCTGCGGGCCGAGCTGGCCGACGTACTGCTCGGCGAGGAGACGGATCCGCTGGTGCTCGACGCCTTCCTCGGGGCCCTCGCGGCCGGGGCCGCCGCACGCCCGGAGGACCGGACGAGGGAGCTGCTGCGGCGCACCGGGCGGCAACTGCTGGCCGCACCGGGCGGCCCCGCGGTGTTCGAGCGGCGGACGGTGGAGCTGGCGCGCCGCGAACCGGTCTTCGGGGCGCTCGCGGCCCGCTGGCTGGCGCAGGCGGGCGCCGAGGCGGCGGCCCTGCTGGGCCCGAGTGCGCGGCGGACGGTGGAGACCCTCGGCAGGGCCGCGCCGGATGTGACGTGACGTCGATGCCGATGCGGGGCAGCGGGCACCGGCATGGCAGTCTTAGACCTGTAATCGGCAATCAGTACAAGGCCTACAGGGTTCGGGCGAGGAGCGGTCACAGTGCAGCGCTGGCGTGGCTTGGAGGACATCCCCCAGGACTGGGGACGCAGCGTCGTCACCATCGGCTCCTACGACGGTGTGCACCGCGGGCATCAGCTGATCATCGGACGGGCCGTGGCGAAGGCGCGCGCGCTCGGAGTCCCCTCCGTCGTCGTCACCTTCGACCCGCACCCGAGCGAGGTCGTCCGCCCCGGCAGCCACCCGCCGATCCTGGCCCCGTACGACCGGCGCGCCGAACTCATGACCGGACTGGGCGTCGACGCGCTGCTGATCCTGCCGTTCACGGCGGAGTTCTCGCAGCTGTCCCCGGCCGACTTCATCGTCAAGGTGCTCGTCGACAAGCTGCACGCGAAGGCCGTCATCGAGGGCCCCAACTTCCGCTTCGGCCACCGGGCCGCCGGGAGCGTCGACTTCCTGCGCGAGCTGGGCTCCACCTACGACTACGAGGTGGAGGTCGTGGACCTGGTCGAGCGGGGCGAGGCGGGCGGCGGCGTGCCGTTCTCCTCGACGCTGGCGCGCAGGCTGGTGGCCGAGGGCGACATGGAGGGCGCGGCCGAGATCCTGGGGCGGCCGCACCGGGTCGAGGGCGTGGTGGTGCGCGGTGCGCAGCGCGGGCGCGAGCTCGGCTACCCGACGGCGAACGTCGAGACGCAGCCCCACACCGCGATCCCGGCGGACGGGGTGTACGCGGGCTGGCTGACGGCCGGCGGCGAGCGGATGCCCGCGGCGATCTCGGTGGGGACGAACGTGCAGTTCGACGCCACCGAGCGGACCGTGGAGGCGTACGCGATCGACCGGATCGGGCTGGACCTGTACGGGATGCACGTGGCCGTCGACTTCCTCGCCTACGTGCGGGGGATGGCGAAGTTCGAGTCGCTGGACGGGCTGCTGGAGGCCATCGCGGACGACGTGAAGCGGGCGCGGGTCCTGACGGACGCCTACGACATGCAGCGCTGACGAACGCGCGACGGGCGAGGGCCCGTACCGCCCGGGGATCGTGAACCGATCCGGGGTGGTACGGGCCCTCGCCCGTTCGCGCTGTGCTCAGCCGAGGCGCGGGTCGCGCGGCGGCTGCTGGGGGTGCTGAGGTGCCTGCGGCTGCTGCCAGGGCTGGCCGGGCTGCGGGTAGGGCTGGCCGTAGGGCTGCTGCGGGGGCTGCGGCTGCTGGTGCGGCTGCGGCTGGTACGCGGGCTGTCCCTGGCCCTGCCCGTAAGGCTGCTGGGGCGGCTGGGGCTGCTGGGGCGCTCCCCAGTGGCCCTGCGGGGCCTGCTGCTGGGCCCGAACGAAGTCCTCGGCCACCAGGGCGGAGAGGTTGAAGTACGCCTCGCGCGTCTTGGGACGCATCATGTCGAGGTCCACCTCGGCGCCGGCCGCGAGGTGTTCGTCGAAGGGCACCACGACGACCCCGCGGCAGCGGGTCTCGAAGTGCTGCACGATGTCCTCGATCTTGATCATCTTGCTGGTCTCGCGGACCCCCGAGATGACGGTGAGGGAGCGGGAGACGAGGTCCGCGTACCCGTGGGCGGAGAGCCAGTCGAGGGTGGTGCTGGCGCTGCTCGCGCCGTCCACGGACGGGGTCGAGATGATGATCAGCTGATCGGCCAGGTCGAGGACGCCGCGCATGGCGGAGTAGAGGAGGCCGGTGCCCGAGTCGGTGAGGATGATCGGGTACTGGCGGCCCAGGACGTCGATGACGCGGCGGTAGTCCTCGTCGTTGAAGGTCGTCGAGACGGCCGGGTCCACGTCGTTGGCGATGATCTCCAGACCGGAGGGCGCCTGGGAGGTGAACCGCCGGATGTCCATGTACGAGTTCAGGTACGGGATCGCCTGGACCAGGTCCCGGATCGTGGCCCCGGTCTCGCGGCGGACGCGGCGGCCGAGGGTGCCGGCGTCCGGGTTCGCGTCGATCGCAAGGATCTTGTCCTGGCGCTCGGTGGCGAGGGTGGCGCCGAGGGCGGTGGTGGTCGTGGTCTTGCCGACGCCGCCCTTGAGGCTGATGACGGCGATGCGGTAGCAGGACATGACCGGGGTGCGGATCAGCTCCAGCTTGCGCTGGCGGTCCAGTTCGGCCGCCTTGCCGCCGAGCCGGAAGCGGCCGCCGGCGCCACCGTTGTTCTTGGGCTTCTGCTTGCCCCGCAGCAGGCGGTCCGAGGACAGCTCGACGGCGGCGGTGTAGCCGAGCGGCGCCCCGCCGGCGGTCTGGCCGGCCGAGTAGCGGGGGTCGTGCGGCTGGGGCGGCTGCGGGTGGTGGGGCTGCTGCTGGTACTGAGGTTGCTGCTGGTACTGAGGTTGCGGCTGCGGCTGCGGCTGGTGCTGCTGCGCGCCTACGGGCCACTGCCCGGCGGAGCGCGGGTCGTGCTGCGGGGGCTGCGGCTGAGCCGGGGCGGGCGGCTGGATGGCGTACGGGTCCTGGGACGCGAACGCGGCTGGCAGCGGCGGCAGTTCGGCGGCGGGTCCCCCGAACGGGGTCTCCGCGGGGTTGACCGGCGGAGCCGAGCCCTCGGCGGGCGGCAGCACCGCGATCCCCTCGGCGGGGGTGTCGTGCGGCCCCGTCACCGCCCCGGGGACGGGAACGGGGACGGGAACGGGGACCGGAACCAGCGCCGGAGCCGCGTCCTTGCCGGCTGCGGGCAGCTCGGCCCGCGCCGGTGCCCCCTCCAGGGCCACCGGGCCGCCGTCGACCGGCGCGGGCGCGTCGGCCTGCGGCGCCGGAGCAGCGGCATCGACGGGAGCGGCCGGGGCCACCTCGAACGGCGCGGGCGCCTCGAGGGGAGCCGGGGCCGACAGGGCGAACGGTGCGGACGCCGAGGCCTCGACGGGTGCCGGAGCCGCGAACGGCGCGGGCCCGTCCGCCGGGGCGGGGTCCTGGTGCGCGGGCGCCGGTGCCGGTGTCTCGAACGGCGCGGGCGCGTCGACCGGGGCGGGGGCCTGGTACGCCGGGGCCGGTGCCTCGAAGGGGGCGGGCGCGTCGACCGGGGCAGGAGCTTGGTGCGCCGGGGCCGGAGTTTCGAAGGGCGCCGGCGCCTCGGCGGGGGCGGGCACCTGGTACGCGGGGGCCTCGGTCGGGGCGGGTGCCTGGTACGGCGGAGCCGGGGCGGCCGCCTCGATCGGCGTGGGGGAGGTCACAGGGGCCGGCAGACCCGCGCCGTCGGACGGGGTCCGCGGCGCCGGCGGAGCGATCCGCATCGTCGGGGGCGAGGCCACCTCCGACGGACGGTGGGGCTCGAAGCCGCTGCCCTCGGGCAGCCCCGGCACCTGGGCGGCCGGAGCGGCCCCCTGCGTGTACCAGGCCGGCGGGGTGTAGTCGATGGTGAACTCGCCCGTCAGCTCGGGCTCCGCGTCGGACTGATCGTCCGTCGGGACGTCCCACGTCCCGCCGCGCCTCTCGTTCCGATCGCCGCTCACTGGTCCTCCTGGTCTGTCGAACACTGGTCCGGCGCCCACCTCGACGCCGCGGCCACGCTCAGCCTAATCGCGCCCCGGCACCGGTGTCCGCCCCCGTCGGCCCGCCCCCCAGCCGCTGGCTCCACGCGGTACGGGCCACCCCCATACTGCCCCCCTGCGACGGCGGGCCGTGCCCCGGCACCCGGCGGGTCAGTCGATGCGGCGGGCCGGGCCGAGCAGCCCCGCTTCCGCTTCCGTGCCCTGGGTCATCACGAACTGCCGGTCCCGCGGCGTGCACCACATGGTCACCCCGTCGCCGAGCGTCGGCAGGGAGTCCACCGCCCGCCGCGACAGGTTCATCAGACGGCCGATCTGCTCCGCCTCGTCCGGGGACACCCGCTGCACACCCACCAGCGAGGACTGCTGGAGCAGCCGCGGCGCCGTCGGGCTCAGATACGGCAGCAGCGTCAGCACCGACTGCCAGGGCCCGGCCACCACGCGCCCGCGCGGCGGCCGCATCCCGCAGTCGCGGATCACCAGCACCGGACTGCCCGCCGAAGCGCCCTGCGGCGGAACCCGGCCCACCTCGTGCAGGGTCACGCACTGCTGCCCGCCGCCCGCGGCCTGGGCCAGCCCGGACCACACGTGCCCGCGCCCGGTCTCGACCGCGACCCGAGCACCCGTGGCCGCCGCGCGCAGCGCCAGCACCTGGGCCGTCCACAGACCGCCGATCAGCGTCACCTCGTACGGCGTCGGCCGGTTGATGCCGAGTACCGCCGGCCGCCCCTCGGCGTCCACGCCGATGACGACCCCGTCGTCCCCGACGGGCAGCGCGAGCACGTCCAGGTCCGCGGAGGGCACCACGTGCCGCTCCCGGCGCGGGCCGACCAGCCCGAAACCGCCCCTCATCGCGCTCCTCCCAGCGGCAGCGAGGCCAGCAGCCCCGGCACCTGTTCACGGTCGAGCCGGACCAGCCCGGTCTTCACGCCCCGCGCCGTCCGCTCCAACTCGCGCCGGGCCGCGACCAGTTCCTCGTCGCTGCGGCCCGTCACCCGGACGTGTCCGGTCAGGGTCACGCCCTGCCGGTCCGCCGGGGCCATCGTCAGGCTGAAGTTCGTCGCGAGGGCGGGCAGCGAGGTCAGCAGCGCCACGAACTGCGGCAGCGCCGCCCCCGCCCCGCCCAACTGCGGCCAGCGGCCTATCCAGTACGTGGTGTGCCGCCGGTCGTCGCAGCGCCAGGTCCGCGGGGTCTCCTCCGTACGCCGCCCGGTGCTGGCCGACCGCCCGGCCTGGGTGATCGCCATCGGGTTCGCGCACGAGGAGGTGGCCAGGGCGGCCGTCAGCTCCTGCTCGGTGAGCACGGTCGCCTTGAACCCGGCGCCCGTCAGCCGGCTCGCCAACTGGTCCGCCGCCCGCACCACACACCGCTGGGCACCCGCCATCCCGCCACCGCGCGCGGTGACCGCCTCGGGGCACAGCTCCGGGTCGAGCTTGAGGGCGATCCAGGTCAGCCGCACCGCCGGGGTGCCCGTCCGGGCCTGGAGCGGCGCGTAGTTGCGCGTGGCCATGGACTGGGCCGGCAGGTGCGGGGCGGGCGCCGGCTGGGTGTGCTGCACCAGCTGCGCGGACTCCAGCCGGATGCCGTCCACTTCGAGGATGTCCCGTACGAGGGCCAGCGGCAGCGGCCGCGCGCCCCGCTCGGGACGCAGCGCGGTGGCGTCCGTGTCCACCTGGACGACCGCGGTCAGGAAGGTCCCGTCGCCGATCATCCCGACCGGGCGCCGGTCCCGGTCGCTGAACGTGAGGGTGCGCAGCGCCGGATCGGCCTCGACCAGCGGGGCCAGCCCCGGCTCGGTGCCCGCGGGCACGGCCAGCGAGGCGGCCCGGCGCCGGCGCGCGCGCAGGGCGAGGGCGCCGCCGATCCACTCGGGCAGGGAGCGCTGGTGCCTCCGTACGACCGCGAGCACCACCAGAACGAGTGCCAGGACACCGGCGGGCACCAGCAGCAGCGGGTCGACCACCCAGGCCACCAGCAGCACGGCCGCGGCGACTTGAAGCAGTACAAGCTGTTGCAATCGGAACGGACCGAAGCGGCCGGGGCTCGACTCCGGATGCGGCGTCACCCCGCCCCGTGCGGGTGCGGCCGCACCCGTCCGCGGCTGCGTCGCAGTGGCCATCACTCGCACACCTCCCCTTTCAGGGGGCGGATCGCGTGAGTCCCGGCACTGTGCGACACCTGCCGCATGGCCCCGGAATCTCCCCAATCCACCCCAACCAGCCTTGATTGCCCCGGTCCGGGAGGCGCTGAGTGGCAACCTCACCCTACCCGGCCCCTGCATACCGTCCGTCAAGAGGCATAGTAGGTGCCCGGTCCGACAATCGAGGCCCGGGGACCGTACTCACCGGCCGGGCCGTGCGGGGAGAAGCAGGCGGTCATGGCATCACGACGTGATGAGCTCAACGCGTACACCTTTGCGAAGCGGCGCACGGTGGCTGCGTTCCTCCAGCCGTCCGCGACGGGGACCGAGGAGGGCGCCCCGCGCCCGCTGCGCGCGGTCCTCCCGGGCCTGATCGTCGGCGCGGTCGTGATGGCCGCGTTCGGCGCCTGGGGCATGTTCAAACCGACGGCCCCCAAGGGCTGGGCGGACCCGGGCACCCAGGTCATCGTGGGCAAGGACTCCACCACCCGCTACGTGGTCCTGACGACCAAGGTGGACGGCAAGGAGCAGACCAGGCTGCACCCGGTGCTCAACCTCGCCTCCGCCCGACTCCTCCTGGATCCCTCGAAGTTCAAGGTGATCCAGGTCGACGACAAGGTCCTGGACGCGGGCAAGCCGCCGCGCGGCCCCATCATCGGCATCCCGTACGCCCCCGACCGGCTCCCCGCCAAGGACGACGCCGCGAAGGCCAAGCGCTGGGCCGTCTGCCAGCAGCCGGGCGGCAACGGCCGCGGCGTGCAGACCGCCACCTTCGTCCTCGCCGACCGCGACACCCACCTGACGGACGACGCCCGCAGGCTCACCGAAACCCAGTCGCTGTACGTGCAGAGCACCGGCCCGGGCAAGGAGCGCTACCTCGTCGACGCGCTGGGCACGAAGTACAAGTTCCCCGAGGGCACCCCGGCCGCCGGGACGATGACCACCGCCCTGGTCGGCACCGGCGCCACCCCGCAGCAGGTCACCGAGCAGTGGCTGGCGACCCTCAACTCGGGCGACGACCTGGCCTTCCCGCAGCTGCCCGGCAAGGCCGGCGACCCCGCCAACGTCAAGGGCCTGGTCACCAACGACAACAAGGTCGGCATGGTGCTCAAGGCCCAGACGGGCTCCGGCACCCAGCACTACGTGGTCCTGCCCGGGAAGGTCGCGCCGGTCTCCGACTTCGCCGCCTGGCTGCTGATCTCGGCCCCCGCCACCGACGGCCTCAACATGCACGGCAAGGCCCGCGAGATCGACCTCCAGTCCCTCAACCCCGACCCCACCCCCTTCGCCGGCGACCGCAAGTGGCCGCAGGAGAAGACGGACCGGATCAACCAGACCGCTCCGGCCGCCGGAACGCAGGCGAAGGAGTCCGGCGACCGCGACACCGTCTGCAACGTCCTGCGCTCGGTCGACGCGCAGGGCGGCCAGACCCTGAGCACCTGGGCCGGCACCGGCTTCCCCGTCGACATCACCGCCAGCGGCACCAGCGCCTACGTCACCCCCGGCTCGGGGCTGCTCTACACCCAGGTCCAGGGCAAGCAGACCACCGCCGGCGGCTCCCTCTTCCTGGTCACCGACACCGGCCTGCGCTACGCCGTGCAGGCCAACGGCGACAGCGACGCCGAACAGTCGAAGATCGGTGCCCCCGACCAGCAGGCCAAGGGCGGCACGCCCGGCGCCCCCGAGCCCAGCCAGGCCCAGATCCGGCTCGGCTACGCTGGCGTCACGCCGGCCATGGTGCCCAAGGCGTGGTCCGACTTCCTCTCCAAGGGGCCGCGCCTGGACACCAACTCCGCCCGCCAACCCCAGGGTTCGTGAGGAAGCCGCCGATGACCCAGCTCACGGAGCGGCGGCGCGCGCTGCTCGCCGCCGCCTTCACCCTCGCCGCGCCGGCCCTCGCCCTGCCGGCCGCGGCCGCTCCCGCCGCCGCCGCGCCGCAGGCCCCGTACGCCTCGTACGGATTCCCCCTCGACGGCGCCGGCGAGTGCACCTTCCCCATGAAGAAGCAGATCGAGGACCGCCCCTGGGCCCTCCAGCGGCTCCTCCTCGACGAGCTCTGGGCGCAGACCAAGGGCAAGGACAAGGACGGGAACAGCGTCCGCGTCGCGGTCATCGACACCGGAGTCGACCGGGCGAACCCGCAGCTTGCCGGCGCCCTCGACACCGGCGCCGGCAAGGACTTCATCGACCCCAAGGGCGGCGACGGCACCAACGACACCGTCGGCCACGGCACCAAGGTCGCCGGGCTGATCGCGGCCCGCGCCCAGCAGGGCACCGGCTTCGTCGGCCTCGCCCCGGAGTCCACGATCATCCCCATCCGGCAGAACGACGGGCAGGGCAAGGGCAACGCCAAGTCCCTGGCCGACGCGATCGACCACGCCGTGTCCAAGGGCGCCCAAGTGATCAATATCTCCCAGGACACCGACGTACCGCTCTCCGCCGACTCCGACCTCGGCAAGGCCGTCCAGAAGGCCATCGACGCGAAGGTCGTGGTCGTGGCCTCCTCGGGCAACGACGGCCTGAGCGGCGAGAAGCGCAAGACCTACCCGGCCGCCTTCCCCGGAGTGCTCGCGGTGGGCGCCTCGGACCGCAACAACGAGCGCGCCGCGTTCTCCCAGCCCGGCGACTTCATCGGGGTGGCCGCGCCGGGCGTCGACATGGTCTCCACGGTCCCGGGCTTCGGCCAGTGCATCGACAACGGCACCAGCTTCTCCGCGCCTTACGTCGCCGGGGTCGCCGCCCTGCTCCGCGCCAAGCACCCGGACTGGTCCCCCCAGCAGGTCGTCTGGCAGATCCAGAACACCGCCGAACGCTCGGTCAAGGGCCGCGACGACTACGTCGGCTGGGGCATCGTCGACCCGGTGGCCGCGCTCAGCCAGGACCACGAACCCCCGAAGGCCCCCGTACCGGACCCCGGCCCGCCCCCGGCGGCCGCCCCGGACGCGGCCGCGCTCAAGCTCACGGAGACGGCCCAGGAGCGCGAGGAACGGTTCGGCACGTACGCTCTCGGCATCGGAGCCGTCCTCATCGCCGTCATCGCGGGCGCCGCGACCGTCATCCGGGATGCCCGGAACCGACGACGCCGTTTGCAGTGAACGGTCACAGTTCATCGACAGAAGCAGACCACCGGTGTTGGGCCGGGACGATGAACTGGCTAGAGTGACACCAGGCTTCACGACTGTGATCGGGGGATTCGCGTGAAGCGGAGGGGGATGGCCGGGCGCGTGGCTCAAAACCGCGCCGGCGAATGTCCGCTCCGCGACGCAATCCGCCGGTTCTGCCGGCGAATTGAGAAGTGAGGAGCTTCGGATGAGCAACAATTTCGGACTTGCAGACGATCCGATCGTCCAGGCCAAGAACAAGATCTCCGAAACGGCCGATGCCGTCACCACCCAGGCCCGCGAGCTGGCCGACATCCTCGCCACGGTGAGCGCCGGCTGGACCGGTGTGGGTGCTTCGGGGTTCATCAGCGCCCAGACGGTGGTCAACGAGGACCACGACGAGATCCGCCGCCTCCTCGGCGTCCTGCACAACGCGGTGGCGCAGACCAAGAACCTGAGCAACGCCCAGGACGACGACGTGCGTGCGGCGTTCAAGACCGTTCAGGCGAGCGCGGGCGGCAACGGCTCCGGCCTCAACTCCATCTGACCCCCGCCGTTTCCCGGTAACCCGCTCAGCGCGAAGGAGAAGAACATGGCAGGTACTGACGGCCACACCAAGGTCCAGTACGAGAGCGTCCAGCAGATGGCCAACCGCATCCGTGCGGTCTCCAAGAAGATCGTCGACGACCTGTCCGCCATGGACCAGGCGCTGAAGGTCGTCACGGACACCTGGGACGGCGAGGCCCACCAGTCGTACGTCCAGCTCCAGGCCAAGTACAAGGGCAAGGCCGAGCACATGAAGAACACGCTCGAGCAGGTCGCCCAGCTCATCGAGCGCGGCAAGGACGACTACCGCGCCACCGACCAGAAGGCCTCGCGCCTGTTCACCGAGGCCTTCTGAGCCCGGTCCGTACGGTCGGACGTACGGGGTCTTTCCGCGCCGAAGGGGCGCGCCCGCACCGGGCGCGCCCCTTCGGCGTGTGCGCGTGTGTTCGTGTGTGTACGGGCCTCAGGGCTGGTGGCGGTCCAGGTCGAACTCACCGTCCCGGGCCCCGAGCACGAAGGCCTCCCACTCGGCCGCCGTGTACCGCAGCACCGTCTCCCGGTCCAGGGAGGAGCGCATCGCCACCGCGCCCTCGGGGAGCCGGGCGATCTCGACCCGCTCCTCGTCCGGGCTGGTCCCGGGCGGGCCCTCCCACTCCACGCCGCTGATGTCGAGCGCGTACAGCTCGTCCTTCTCCTGCTGGGTGCCCATGTGCGGCCTTTCCCTTCGGTGGCGCGGTCTTCACCGCGATTATCGGTGCTGCGCCACCGAGGGGAACAGCTTTCCTCACATCCCCGGCATCCGCCCCAGCTGCACCAGCGAGGTGCCGCGCCTGCGCGAGGCGAAGTACGCCCGGCCCGGCGGCATCGGACGCGGCCGCACGTTGCCGACGAGATCGCCCTCGGACGGGTCGCCGGACAGGACCAGACCCTGCGCGCCCAGCTCCTTGATCCGCTGCATGAACGGCTCGTACATCGAACGCGAGGCACCAGCCGAGTTCCGCGCGATGATGAAGCGCACGCCCGTGTCCCGGGCGAAGGGCAGGAACTCCACCAGCGGCGCCAGCGGATTGCCCTGGCTCGTGGCCACCAGGTCGAAGTCGTCGATGATGATGAACACGTCCGGGCCCGTCCACCAGCTGCGGTCGCGCAGCTGCTGCGGAGTGACGTCGGTCGGCGGCTGCCGACGCGAGAACACCCCGCCCAGCGCCTCCATGTGCATCTGCAGGGAGCTCGCCATCGGCGCGTACTCCAGCAGGTGCGCCTCCGGCAGCGCCCCGAGCAGGCTCCGCCGGTAGTCGCCCACGACCAGGCGCGCCTGGTCCGGCGAGTAGCGCTCCGAGATCTGCTGGGCGATGAGCCGCAGCAGGTTCGTCTTGCCCGACTCGCTCTCGCCGAAGACGAGGAGGAAGGGGTCGGACTCGAAGTCGACGAACAGCGGCTCCAGGTCGGTCTCGTCGATGCCGATCGCGATCCCGCGGCCGGGGTGCTCCCCGCCCTTGGGCAGCTGGTCGGCGTGGAGCAGCCGCGGCAGCAGCCGTACGCCGGGAGCCGCCGGCCCCGCCCAGTTCTGCTTCACGGCCTCCACGAAGGCCGCCGTAGCCTCCGACAGGTCCCCGGCGTCGTGCGAGCCGTCGATCCGCGGCAGCGCGCCCAGGAAGTGCAGCTTCTCCGCGACCTGACCCCGACCCGGCATGCCCGCCGGGACGTTCGCCGCCACCTTCCGGTCGAACTCGGAGTCCATGACGTCGCCGAGCCGCAGCTCCAGCCGGCTCAGCATCTGGTCCTTGAGCGCCGCCCGCACCTCCATGTAGCGCGCGGCGGTGATCACCACGTGGATGCCGTAGCCCAGACCGCGGGCCGCGATGTCGGTGACGACCTGCTCCAGGCCCTCGTACTCGCCGCGGAAGCCGCCCCAGCCGTCGATGACGAGGAACACGTCGCCCCACGGCTCACCGGGCAGCTCGCCCGCGGCCCGCCGGCGCCGGTAGGTGCCGATCGAGTCGATGCCGTTCGACCGGAAGAACTCCTCGCGGCGGTTGAGGATGCCCCCCACCTCCGCGACCGTGCGCCGCACCCGCTCCGGGTCCAGACGCGAGGCGATCCCGCCCACGTGCGGCAGCTCGGCCACCGCGGACAGGCTGCCGCCACCGAAGTCCAGCCCGTAGAACTGCACCTCGCGCGGGGTGTGCGTGAGCGCGAAGGAGGAGATCAGCGTGCGCATCAGCGTCGACTTGCCCGACTGCGGACCGCCGACCACCATCATGTGGCCCGCCGCACCCGAGAAGTCCCGGTACAGCACCTCGCGCCGCTGCTCGAACGGCTTGTCGATGAGGCCGAGCGGTACGACGAGCCCGCCGGGCCGCGTGTACCCGTCCGCGTGCAGCCCGCGCTCCGCGCTCGGCGCCAGCGCCGGCAGCAACTGGTCCAGCGGCGGCGCCTGGTCGAGCGGCGGCAGCCACACCTGGTGCGCCGGCACCCCCTGCCCCTCCAGCCGGCTCACGATCACGTCCAGCACCGTGTCGGCGAGCGCGTCGTCCTCGCGCGTCGACTGCGCGGCCAGGTACGCCGGGTCCGGAGCCGCGTACACCACCGGCACCGGGGCCGCCGTGAACAGCGCGGGCCGCCGCTCCACCGGGAACAGGCCCACCGACAGGTCCGGCCCGCCCGAGCGGTAGGTACCCGAGACGTACGCCGCCTTGAAGCGGGTCATCTCGTCCGTACCGAACTTCAGGTAGCCCGAACCGGGCACCGACGGCAGGTGGTACGCGTCCGGCACACCGATCGCGGTCCGCGACTCCGCCGCCGAGAAGGTCCGCAGACCGATCCGGTACGAGAGGTAGGTGTCCAGCCCGCGCAGCTTGCCCTCCTCCAGGCGCTGCGAGGCCAGCAGCAGGTGCACGCCCAGCGAACGGCCGATGCGGCCGATCTGGATGAACATGTCGATGAAGTCGGGCTTCGCCGTCAGCAGCTCGGAGAACTCGTCGATGACCAGCACCAGCGAGGCCAGCGGCTCCAGCGGGGCACCCGCCGCGCGCGCCTTCTCGTAGTCGTGGATGTTCGCGTAGTTGCCCGCCGCGCGCAGCAGCTCCTGCCGGCGCTGCAGCTCACCGCGGATCGAGTCGCCCATGCGGTCCACGAGCGTGAGGTCGTCCGCCAGGTTGGTGATGACCGCCGCCACGTGCGGCATCTGCCCCATGCCGGTGAAGGTCGCACCGCCCTTGAAGTCGGCGAGTACGAAGTTCAGCGTCTCCGAGGTGTGCGTGACCGCCAGGCCCAGCACCAGCGTGCGCAGCAGCTCCGACTTGCCGGAACCGGTCGCGCCCACGCACAGGCCGTGGGGGCCCATGCCCTCCTGCGCGGCCTCCTTGAGGTCCAGCATGACCGGAGCGCCGTCCTCGCCGACACCGATCGGCACGCGCAGCCGCTCACCGGCCGACCGCGGCCGCCAGGTCCGCGCCACGTCCACCGCGGCCGCGTCGCCCAGGTTCAGCAGGTCCGTGAAGTCCAGATTGGCCAGCAGCGGCTCGTCGTCGTCCCCGCCGCCGGTGCGCAGCGGTGCCAGCTGCCGTGCCAGGGCCTCCGCCGCGGGCAGCGACAGGGTGTCCGGGGTGCCCTCGTACGCGACGCCCCCGCCCGACTCCAGGCGCAGCCGGCCCGGACGCACCACGACCGACAGCGAGCCGCGCGGCTCGTCCAGCTCGCCCGCGACCACCTCGACGATGGTCACGCCCTGCAGCCCCTCGGCCGCCGCGAACACCGAGTCCGGCGGCACCATCCCGCCGTCCAGCACCACCACCAGGTGCGGCTGGTCCAGCACCGGGGACACCTCGCGGCTGAACCGCGGACGCCCCTCCAGCCGGGAGCCCAGCAGCCCCTCCAGCTCGGCGAGGTCGTCGCCGAACAGCCGCTTCGTACCGGCCCCGTCGACCTGCCCGGGGACCTGCGTGTGCGGCAGCCACTTCGTCCAGTCCCACGAGGCCACCGCACCGGGCGCGGCCACCACGGCCACCATCAGGTCCTCGGGGGAGTGCAGCGTCGCCAGCTGCGCCACCAGCGCCCGCGCCGTACTGCGCGCCGACTCCGGCTCACCCGACACCGTCACGTGGTAGAACGCCCGGATCGACACCGCCACCGGCAGCCCGTCCAGCGAGGAGTGCACCTTCAGGAAGCGCTGCATCGCGCCCGCCGTCAGCGGCTCCAGCTCGTCCACCGGCGCCGTGTCCGGAGCCACCAGCGGCGTCGCCAGACCCTGCGAGCCCAGGCCCAGCCGGGCCTGCCCGAAGTCCGCGTCGCCGACCCGCCGCTCCCACAGCCGTGAACCCTCGGCCACCACCGACCACAACTGCTCGGGAGCCGGGTGCAGATACAGCTGCGCGTCGCGCTGGGCCCGCGCGGTCCGGCGTACCTGACGCCGCGTCTGCGAGAGGTATTTGAGGTAGTCCCGGCGCACATCGGCCATTTGCCCCTGCGTACCCCGGCGGTGCCGGACCAGCTGGGCAATGATCATTCCCACCGTGGACGCCAGCATCAGCACGCCCATGATGCGCATGATGGGCATCGGCGTCATGAAGAAGAACACGACGGAGGAGCCCATGCCGAGCATCGGCAGGAGCTGCATCAGCATGCCCTCCTGCTGCCCCCGCGGGAGTTCCGGCGGAGCCTCCAGCCTCAGCTCGTCCGAAGGCACTTCGGGCGGCAGGGACCGTGGCGGGCGTTTGACGACGATCTGGCTCACCGGAGCATCAATCCCTCGAAAACGGACGGGACGTCGCAACCGGCGGCCCCAAGTCCCGGGCGCGAAGGGGGTCTCCTCCGCGCGACGGTGATCCTACTTGCCGACAGTCGGGCATTGGCCCGGTAGGGTGGCGCGCGCAGCATGCGCATCCGCGAATCGTCCGCCGACGCGGGCACCAACAAGGGGGGTCACACAGGTGAGTACGGCCGCAACGACGGGCTTCTGCAGGGTCACCGTCGTGGCCCCGGACAGCCGGATCGACGTCGCCCTCCCCGAGGACATCGCCGTCGCCGACGTCTACCCGGAGCTGCTGCGCCTCACCGGCCAGACCCAGCCCGTGGGCGCCCCCACCGGCTTCCACCTCGTACGCCGCTCCGGCACCGTCCTCGACGGCGCCCGCACCCTCGCCGCCCAGCAGGTCCTCGACGGCGAGGTGCTCAGCCTGCGCCCCTTCGCCGAGTCCCTGCCGCCCGCGGTCTTCGACGACGTCTCCGACGCCGTGGCCTCCGCCGTCGTCCGCGACCGGCACCGCTGGACCGACGACATGCTGCGCGGCGCGGGCCTGGCCGGCGCCGCCCTGCTCCTCGTCATGCTCGGCTTCGTCCTCTGGTACGCCGACCCCCTGCGCCACGACATGCACGGACTGCCCGGCATCATCGCCGGCGCCGCGGGCGTCCTGCTCACCGCCGTCGCCGGAGTGCGCGCCCGGGTCTACCGCGATCGCGGCTCCGCCGTGGCGCTCGGCCTCGGCGCCCTCCCGCACCTGCTGATCGCCGGCTCCGGGATCATCGCCCCCGCAGCCGGCCACGGCCCCGGCCGGCTCCAGTTCCTCCTCGGCTGCGTCTGCGTCCTCATCGCCTCCGTCGCCCTGGTCGCCCTGACCCCCAGCGGGGACGCCCCCTTCGTGGCGGCCACCTTCGTCGCCGCCACCGGCACCCTGGCCACCTTCACGGCCATCGCCACCGAGGCCTCCGCGACCGACGCCGCCGCCGTCTGCGCCCCCGTCGCCATCGGCCTCGTCGCCTTCCTGCCCGGGCTCTCCGCCCGCTTCGCCCGCCTGCCGATCGGCTACGCGGCACCGCAGAGCGCCACCGAGGACTACGAGACCCCGGACCGCTACGAGACCGAGCCGTACGGTGACCAGTCCGGCTCCGACCAGTACGAGCAGGGCGCCCCGCTCGACGCCGAGCAGATCGCCGCCCAGGCCCGCCGCGGCCACGAGATGCTCCTCGGCCTCGTCGGGGGCTGCGCCGCGGTCGCCGTCGGCGCCGCCGCCGTACTCGGCTTCTCCGACAACACCTGGGGCCGCCTGCTGGCCCTCACCACCGGCCTCGCCATGCTGCTGCGCGCCCGGCTCTTCCGCTACACCTCCCAGGTCGTCTGCACCCTGGCCGCCGGTCTCACCGCCATCGCCCTGCTGATCCTGGGCCTGGCCCTGCACCCGCCGGCCGACCTGCTCGAAGCCCTGGTCGTGAAGCACGACCACAGTGGCCTGGACCTCCGTACGATCTGGCTGACCGCCGCCGTCGCCGCCGGCGCTGCCCTCCTCACCGGAATTGCGCTGGTCATTCCCCGCAAGGGTCTGTCACCCTTCTGGGGGCGCCTGCTCGACCTCACCGAGGCCGCGGTGCTGCTCAGCCTGGTCCCGCTGACCCTGGCCGTCCTCGACGTCTACTCCCGGGTCCGCGCTCTCACCAGCTGAGACAAGGGGCTGCGGCAGCCTGGTACCCTGGCTGACGGCCGTTTGTGTACGCGTCTTCCGGATTCCTCGACAGAGGGTCTGTGGACTGCGCTCAGCGGACCCCGCCTCCCGAGTAACGGAAGCTCCCCAGAGACAAAGACCTGGGGCACTCGGTGGCAAAGAAGACCTGATACGAGGAGTAAGCGTGCCGCTCGACGCCGCTACGAAGAAGCAGATCATCGCCGAATTCGGTGCCAAGGAGGGCGACACTGGCTCTCCCGAGGTCCAGGTCGCGATGCTCTCGAAGCGCATCTCGGACCTGACCGAGCACCTCAAGACCCACAAGCACGACCACCACTCCCGTCGTGGTCTGCTGATCCTGGTCGGCCAGCGTCGCCGCCTGCTGCAGTACCTGGCCAAGAAGGACATCCAGCGCTTCCGTACGCTGGTCGAGCGCCTCGGCATCCGCCGCGGTGCGGCCGGCGCCAAGTAAGACGCCGTGAAGGGAGCGGTTCCCACATCCGGGGGCCGCTCCCTTTGCTGTACGTGCGGACCGGACCGGACCCTTTGTAGTCTGGAACGGACGCACGTGTACGTCTGAGCGGACGCAAGGCGTCGCACGGGACGTACGAAGACGTGCACAACTGAAGAGGAGGAGCGCCCTCCCTACGCCGCCGGTCCTCGGTAGTGGCATCCGGAAAGCCCCCAAGGGCAACGAACCGGGTGCTTCGATCGAAGACCGGCCCCAGGCCAGGCGCGCTTCTCCGCAACCGTCCACCGCCACACGGGCGGCGGACGGAGACGACGAAAATGGAGAAAACGCTAGTGGAGAACGAGACCCACTACGCCGAGGCCGTCATTGACAACGGTTCCTTCGGCACCCGCACCATCCGCTTCGAGACGGGCCGTCTGGCCCGCCAGGCCGCCGGCTCCGCCGTTGCCTACCTGGACGACGACACGATGGTGCTGTCCGCCACCACCGCGTCCAAGAAGCCCAAGGACCAGCTCGACTTCTTCCCCCTGACGGTGGACGTCGAGGAGCGCCAGTACGCGGCCGGCAAGATCCCCGGCTCGTTCTTCCGCCGCGAGGGTCGCCCCTCCGAGGACGCGATCCTCACCTGTCGCCTGATCGACCGCCCGCTGCGCCCGTCCTTCAAGAAGGGCCTGCGCAACGAGATCCAGGTCGTCGCCACCGTCATGGCGCTCAACCCCGACCACCTGTACGACGTCATCGCGATCAACGCCGCGTCCGCGTCCACGCAGCTGGCCGGCCTGCCCTTCTCCGGCCCGATCGGCGGCGTCCGCGTCGCGCTGATCAAGGGCCAGTGGGTGGCCTTCCCGACGCACACCGAGCTCGAGGACGCCGTCTTCGACATGGTCGTCGCGGGCCGCGTCCTGGAGGACGGCGACGTCGCGATCATGATGGTCGAGGCCGAGGCCACCGAGAAGACCATCGCCCTCGTCAAGGGCGGCGCCGAGGCGCCGACCGAGGAGATCGTCGCCGCGGGCCTCGAGGCCGCGAAGCCGTTCATCAAGGTCCTGTGCAAGGCCCAGTCGGACCTCGCCGCCAAGGCCGCCAAGCCCGAGGGCGAGTTCCCGGTCTTCCTGGACTACCAGGACGACGTGTACGAGGCCCTCGCGGCCGCCGTCAAGGGCGAGCTCTCCCAGGCGCTGACCATCGCGGGCAAGCAGGACCGCGAGGCCGAGCTGGACCGCGTCAAGGAGATCGCCGCCGAGAAGCTCCTCCCGGCCTTCGAAGGCCGCGAGAAGGAGATCTCCGCCGCGTACCGCAGCCTGACCAAGGCCCTGGTCCGCGAGCGCGTCATCAAGGACAAGGTCCGCATCGACGGCCGCGGGATCACGGACATCCGTACCCTCGCCGCCGAGGTCGAGGCCATCCCGCGCGTGCACGGCTCGGCGCTGTTCGAGCGTGGCGAGACCCAGATCCTGGGCGTCACCACCCTCAACATGCTCCGCATGGAGCAGCAGCTGGACACCCTCTCCCCGGTGACCCGCAAGCGCTACATGCACAACTACAACTTCCCGCCGTACTCCGTCGGCGAGACCGGCCGCGTCGGTTCGCCGAAGCGCCGCGAGATCGGCCACGGCGCGCTCGCCGAGCGCGCGATCGTGCCGGTCCTCCCGACCCGCGAGGAGTTCCCCTACGCGATCCGCCAGGTGTCCGAGGCCCTCGGCTCCAACGGTTCGACGTCCATGGGCTCGGTCTGCGCCTCCACCATGTCGCTGCTGAACGCCGGTGTGCCCCTCAAGGCCCCCGTCGCCGGTATCGCCATGGGCCTGATCTCCCAGGAGATCGACGGCAAGACCCACTACGTCGCCCTCACCGACATCCTCGGTGCGGAGGACGCCTTCGGCGACATGGACTTCAAGGTCGCCGGCACCAAGGAGTTCGTCACCGCCCTCCAGCTCGACACCAAGCTGGACGGCATCCCGGCCTCCGTCCTGGCCGCGGCCCTCAAGCAGGCCCGCGACGCCCGCCTCCACATCCTCGACGTGATGATGGAAGCGATCGACACCCCGGACGAGATGTCCCCCAACGCCCCGCGGATCATCACGGTCAAGATCCCCGTGGACAAGATCGGTGAGGTCATCGGCCCCAAGGGCAAGATGATCAACCAGATCCAGGAGGACACCGGCGCCGAGATCACGATCGAGGACGACGGCACCATCTACATCGGTGCCGCCGACGGCCCGGCCGCCGAGGCCGCCCGCGCCACGATCAACGGCATCGCCAACCCGACCATGCCGGAGGTCGGCGAGCGCTACCTGGGTACGGTCGTCAAGACCACCACCTTCGGTGCCTTCGTCTCCCTGCTCCCGGGCAAGGACGGCCTGCTGCACATCTCGCAGATCCGCAAGCTCGCCGGTGGCAAGCGCGTGGAGAACGTCGAGGACGTGCTCGCGGTCGGCACCAAGGTCCAGGTGGAGATCGCCGAGATCGACCAGCGCGGCAAGCTCTCCCTGATCCCCGTGATCGACGGCGAGGCCGCCGGCGACGAGGCTGACAAGGACGACTCCGACAAGTGATGTCGCGTAGTTCCCGTGTGACGGCCCGCCCCTCTTCGGAGGGGCGGGCCGTCGCCCGTACCCAAACCCTCCTCAAGGGGCAGAACGGCATCGGCACCGTCCGGCGCACGGTCCTCCCCGGCGGACTGCGCATCGTCACCGAGACGCTGCCCTCCGTCCGCTCCGCCACCTTCGGCATCTGGGCGCACGTCGGCTCCCGCGACGAGACGCCCACGCTGAACGGCGCCACGCACTACCTGGAGCACCTCCTCTTCAAGGGCACGCACAAGCGCAGCGCCCTCGACATCTCCGCCGCGATCGACGCGGTCGGCGGCGAGATGAACGCCTTCACGGCGAAGGAGTACACCTGCTACTACGCACGGGTGCTCGACACCGATCTGCCGCTGGCCATCGACGTCGTGTGCGACATGCTCACCGGCTCGCTGATCCGCGAGGAGGACGTCGACGCCGAGCGCGGGGTCATCCTCGAAGAGATCGCGATGACCGAGGACGACCCGGGCGACTGCGTGCACGACCTGTTCGCGAAGACCATGTTCGGGGACACCCCCCTCGGGCGTCCCGTCCTCGGCACCGTCGACACGATCAACGCCCTCGGCGCCGACCGGATCCGCCGCTTCTACAAGAAGCACTACGACCCGACCCACCTGGTCGTCGCAGCCGCCGGCAACGTCGACCACAACAAGGTCGTACGCCAGGTCCGCGCCGCCTTCGAGAAGGCCGGCGCGCTGACCCGCACCGACGCCGAGCCGATCGGCCCGCGCACCGGAGCCAAGCGCATCCGCACCGCCGGCCGCGTCGACCTGGTCAACCGCAAGACCGAGCAGGCCCACGTGGTCCTCGGCATGCCCGGCCTGGCCCGCACCGACGAGCGCCGCTGGGCCCTGGGCGTACTGAACACCGCCCTCGGCGGCGGCATGTCCTCGCGCCTCTTCCAGGAGGTCCGGGAGAAGCGCGGCCTCGCCTACAGCGTGTACTCGTACACCTCGGGCTTCGCCGACACCGGACTCTTCGGCGTCTACGCGGGCTGCCGCCCCAACCAGGTCCAGGACGTGCTCCGGATCTGCCGCGACGAACTCGACAAGGTCGCCTCCGACGGGCTGAGCGACGACGAGATCAAGCGGGCCGTCGGCCAGCTCTCCGGATCCACCGTCCTCGGACTGGAGGACACCGGCGCGATCATGAACCGCATCGGCAAGAGCGAGCTCTGCTGGGGCGACCAGATGTCGGTCGACGACATGCTGGCCCGGATCGCCTCCGTGACCCCGGACGACGTCCGCTCGGTCGCCCAGGATGTACTGGCCCAGCGGCCCTCGCTCGCGGTGATCGGCGCGCTCAAGGAAAAGCAGGCCGCCCGCCTCGACGAAGTCGTCGTCGCCTAGTCCCGTACGTGAGTGAAGGAAGCAACATGAGCAAGCTGCGCGTGGCAGTCCTCGGCGCTCAGGGCCGCATCGGCTCCGAGGCCGTCAAGGCGGTCGAGGCCGCCGACGACATGGAGCTGGTGGCGGCCCTCGGCCGCGGCGACAAGCTGGAGACGCTGGTCGAGGCCGGCGCCCAGGTCGCGGTCGAGCTGACCACCCCCGCCTCGGTGATGGAGAACCTGGAGTTCCTCGTCCGCCACGGCATCCACGGAGTGGTCGGCACCACCGGCTGGAACGAGGACCGCCTCGACCGGCTGAACACCTGGCTCGCCGGTTCCCCGGAGACCGGTGTGCTCATCGCCCCGAACTTCTCCATCGGCGCCGTCCTCACGATGAAGTTCGCCGCGCAGGCCGCCCGCTACTTCGAGTCGGTCGAGGTCGTCGAGCTGCACCACCCGAACAAGGTCGACGCGCCGTCCGGCACGGCGACCCGTACGGCGCAGCTCATCGCGGCCGCCCGCGCCGAGGCCGGCTGCGCCCCGCAGCCCGACGCCACCGCCACCGCCCTCGACGGCGCGCGCGGCGCGAACGTCGACGGCGTCCCGGTCCACGCCGTCCGCCTGCGCGGTCTGCTGGCCCATCAGGAGGTGCTGCTCGGCGCCGAGGGCGAGACCCTGACCATCCGTCACGACTCCCTGCACCACAGCAGCTTCATGCCGGGCATCCTGCTCGGCGCCCGCCGCGTGACGCAGACCCCCGGCCTCACCTTCGGCCTGGAACACTTCCTCGACCTCGGCTGATGAGGCAGTAGCACCATGCGCGCGAAGATCACGTACTTCCTCACGGCCGCCGTCCTGGTCGTCTACTTCGTCCTGGTCGGCAGCCGGGGCCTGCTGTTGATCCGGCACGGCACCTGGCTCACCGTCACCTTCGGCGTGGCCGTGCTGATCCTGCCGGTCATCGGCGTGTGGTTCCTGTGGAAGAACACCCAGTTCGTAACCAAGGCCAACCAGCTCGGAGCCGAGCTGGAGAGCGAGGGCGGACTTCCCGTCGACGAACTCGAACGGGACCGGTACGGCCGGATCCTGCGCGACTCCGCCGACGAGGTCTTCGCGCGCCGCAAGGCCGAGACCGAGGACGCGCCGGGGGACTGGCGCACCTGGTTCCGGCTCGCGGTCGCCTACCACGACGCCCGCGACACCCCGCGGGCCCGCAAGGCCATGCAGCGGGCGATCGCCCTACACGACAAGAAGCCCGTACAGGTCTGACACCTGTACGGGCTTCCCGTGCGCGCTGTTCGACGCCTCAGGCGGGCAAGGGCCGGTACTCGTCCGCCCAGGCCCCGACCTGGTCGGCGGCCCGGTCGAAGGCCTCGGCCCGCGACAGGAAATCGGCGTTGTGGTCGGTCAGCAGCACTGGCAGCTCCGCGCCACCGCGCCCGGCCGCCATCAGCGCCTGACCCTGTACGGTCCGCGGCAGACCGAGCCAGCGCACCGGCTGCTGCACCGTACGGAGCTCGTCGATCTCGCTCCACGCGATCGAGCGGGTCCGGAAGAACCCCACCCGGCGCAGCCCCGTACGGCTCACCCAGACGCCCGCACGCAGCAGCTGCACCGCCGTTCCGACGACGGCGAGCGCGGCGGCCAGGCAGACCGTGGCCCCGGCCAGGGCGCCCGCGAAGGCCACGATCATCGTCGCGAGCAGCATGAAGGCGGACAGCAGGAGCAGCAGGGCGGCACCGGCCACCCGCCAGGGGCCCGGCCGGTAGGGCCGGCGCCAGCGGTCGTGGTCGTCGTGGGCCAGGGCTTCGTCGCCGTCGTCACCCGCGTCGGACACACCGTCGGCCGTCAGGAAGGGCAGGGGCACGGCTGGACCTCACTCACATGCACGTTCGGTTGGGCTGTGACCGTGAGGCTACCGCCCCTCGGACGCCTCCGACTGCTGCGACTTCGCCGGCGCCTTGGCGGGCTCCAGTGCGGGCATACCGAAGAGCAGCGAGCCGGCGAGCCCCGCGACCACGGTCAGCCCGACCAGACTACGGGCGGCGATCTGCATCTTGCTCAGACTCTCGCGCGGCGGCGGAGTGACGTTGCTCCGGAAACGGTCGGCCTCGGCGACGAAGGCGAACGGGACGGGTTCGCGCCGGCGAAACATGAAGGGACGCTCCTCACTCTTCACGATCAGTGGTTGCCATCAGGTAGGACGTGCGAACCGCACAATCGGTGCCGGAATTCGGGACATTAACCAAATTTTATGGCTGTGCGTCAGCTGACCGCGCGCCCGAGCCGCCCCCGCAGCCTGCGCCGGCAGCCACGAGGAGCGCCGTAGAGTGGGCGCGCCCCATGAGAGACCCGTTCGGAAGGACCCCCCGGTGAGCGAGACCGCCGCTTCAGATCTGAAACCCAGCTTCCGCAGTGATGTGACGGTGGAGCTGGTGAAGCACTCCGCCGCCGACTCCGACGTGCTGTGGGCCGCCCGGGTCTCCACGGCCGGCGAGCAGTCCCTGGAAGAGCTGCAGAAGGACCCGGAGCGCTCGAAGGGTCTGATCAACTACCTGATGCGCGACCGCCACGGCAGCCCCTTCGAGCACAACTCGATGACCTTCTTCATCAGCGCCCCGATCTTCGTGTTCCGCGAGTTCATGCGCCACCGCGTCGGCTGGTCCTACAACGAGGAATCGGGCCGCTACAGGGAGCTGGAGCCGGTCTTCTACGTCCCGGACGCCGAGCGCAAGCTCGTCCAGGAGGGCCGCCCGGGCAAGTACGTCTTCGTCGAGGGCACCGAGGCCCAGCAGGAGTTGACGGGCCGCGTCATGGAGGACTCGTACCGCCAGGCCTACGAGGCCTACCAGGAGATGCTCGCCGCGGGCGTCGCCCGGGAGGTGGCCCGTTCGGTCCTGCCCGTCGGACTTTTCTCCTCGATGTACGCCACCTGCAACGCCCGCTCGCTGATGCACTTCCTCGGTCTGCGGACGCAGCACGAGCTCGCACGCGTCCCGTCCTTCCCGCAGCGGGAGATCGAGATGGTCGGCGAGAAGATGGAGCAGCACTGGGCGAAGCTCATGCCGCTCACGTACGCGGCCTACAACGCCAACGGCCGCGTTGCCCCGTAAGGGCTGGTTCGACTGCGACGTACAGATGTACGGAGTCAAGTCCTAAGTGTCCGTATTGCGACGTTTCGTAAAGTTCATCTAGGCTGATCAAACGGACCCGGCACTGCTTGAACCCCCGAGCAGGCAGTGCCGGGCTCCAACGCCCCCAGCTACCGCTGGGAGGTACCCCCGGTTGACGGTCCCCCGAGGGGACACCGCGAGCATGGCAGCGAGTAGCGTGTTACCCATGGCTCCGATCTCGACTCCGCAGACCCCCTTCGGGCGGGTCCTCACCGCCATGATCACGCCCTTTACGGCGGATGGCACTCTCGACCTCGACGGCGCGCAGCAGCTCGCCGTCCACCTGGTGGACGCAGGCAACGACGGCCTGATCATCAACGGCACCACCGGTGAGTCGCCGACCACCACCGACGCGGAGAAAAACGACCTCGTACGAGCCGTCCTCGAAGCCGTCGGAGACCGCGCCCACGTGGTCGCCGGCATCGGCACCAACGACACCCGCCACACCCTCGAGCTGGCCCGCCAGGCCGAGGCCACCGGCGCCCACGGCCTGCTGGCCGTCACCCCGTACTACAGCAAGCCGCCGCAGGAAGGCCTCTACCGGCACTTCACGGCGATCGCCGACGCCACCGGCCTGCCGGTCATGCTCTACGACATCCCCGGCCGCAGCGGTGTCCCGATCGAGACGGAAACCCTGGTCCGGCTGGCCGAGCACCCCCGTATCGTGGCCAACAAGGACGCCAAGGGCGACCTCGGCCGCGCCAGCTGGGCCATCGCGCAGAGCGGCCTGGCCTGGTACTCGGGCGACGACATGCTGAACCTGCCGCTCCTGTCGGTCGGCGCGGTCGGCTTCGTCTCCGTGGTCGGCCACGTGGTCACCCCCGACCTGCGCGCCATGCTCGACGCCCACCTCGCCGGGGACGTCCAGAAGGCCGCCGAGATCCACCAGAAGCTGCTCCCCGTCTTCACCGGCATGTTCCGCACCCAGGGCGTGATGACCACCAAGGCCGCCCTGAACCTGCAGGGCCTGCCCGCGGGCCCGCTGCGGCTCCCGCTGATCGAGCTGACCGCCGAAGAGACGGCCCAGCTCAAGATCGATCTTGCCGCCGGCGGGGTACAGCTCTGACAACAGACTTCACAACTGAATAAGCATGATCAAAAAAGACAACAGCAAGTGCACGAATGACCTGCGCGCCACGTGCCTTCCGAGGTACGTGGCGTGCGTGGTGAGGAGAGACTTTTGAGCCATCCGCATCCGGAACTCGGTCCGCCGCCCAAGCTGCCCAAGGGCGGCCTGCGGGTCACCCCCCTGGGTGGCCTCGGCGAGATCGGCCGCAACATGACCATCTTCGAGTACGACGGCCGTCTGCTCATCGTCGACTGCGGTGTCCTCTTCCCCGAGGAGGAGCAGCCGGGCATCGACCTGATCCTGCCGGACTTCACGTCCATCCGGGACCGCCTCGACGACATCGACGGCATCGTCCTCACGCACGGCCACGAGGACCACATCGGCGCCGTCCCCTACCTCCTCCGGGAGAAGCCGGACATCCCGCTGATCGGCTCCAAGCTGACGCTCGCCCTCATCGAGGCCAAGCTCCAGGAGCACCGCATCCGCCCCTACACCCTCGAGGTGAAGGAAGGCGAGCGCGAGAACCTCGGCCCCTTCGACTGCGAGTTCATCGCGGTCAACCACTCCATCCCGGACGCCCTGGCCGTCGCGATCCGGACCGGCGCCGGCATGGTCGTCGCCACCGGCGACTTCAAGATGGACCAGCTCCCGCTGGACAAGCGCCTCACCGACCTGCACGCCTTCGCGCGTCTGAGCGAGGAGGGCATCGACCTCCTCCTCTCGGACTCGACGAACGCCGAGGTCCCGGGGTTCGTCCCGCCCGAGCGCGAGATCTCCAACGTCCTGCGCAACGTCTTCGCGAACGCCCACCACCGGATCATCGTGGCCAGCTTCGCCAGCCACGTGCACCGCATCCAGCAGATCCTCGACGCCGCCCACGAGTACGGCCGCCGGGTCGCCTTCGTCGGCCGCTCGATGGTCCGCAACATGGGCATCGCCCGCGACCTGGGCTACCTGAGGGTCCCGCCGGGCCTCATCGTGGACGTCAAGACCCTCGACGACCTGCCTCCCCACGAGGTCGTCCTGGTCTGCACGGGTTCCCAGGGCGAGCCGATGGCGGCCCTGTCCCGCATGGCCAACCGCGACCATCAGATCCGGATCGTCCCGGGCGACACGGTCATCCTGGCCTCGTCCCTGATCCCGGGCAACGAGAACGCGGTCTACCGCGTGATCAACGGCCTGACCCGCTGGGGCGCCAACGTGGTCCACAAGGGCAACGCGAAGGTGCACGTTTCCGGCCACGCGTCGGCGGGCGAGCTCCTGTACTTCTACAACATCTGCAAGCCGCGGAACCTGATGCCGGTCCACGGCGAATGGCGCCACCTGCGCGCCAACGCCGAGCTCGGCGCCATGACGGGCGTCCCGAAGGACCGCATCGTCATCGCCGAGGACGGCGTGGTCGTCGACCTGATCGACGGCAAGGCCCGCATCGCGGGCAAGGTCCAGGCCGGCTACGTGTACGTGGACGGCCTCTCGGTCGGCGACGTCACCGAGGCCTCGCTCAAGGACCGCCGGATCCTCGGCGACGAGGGCATCATCTCGGTCTACGTCGTGGTGGACAGCACCACGGGCAAGGTCGTCAGCGGCCCGAACATCCAGGCCCGCGGCTCCGGCATCGAGGACTCCGCCTTCGGCCCGGTCGTCGCGAAGATCGAGGAGGCCATCGCACGCGCGGCCTCGGACGGCGTGGCGGAGCCGCACCAGATCCAGCAGCTCATCCGCCGCACGATGGGCAAGTGGGTCTCGGACAGCTACCGCCGCCGCCCGATGATCCTCCCGGTCGTGGTCGAGGTCTGACCCGCGCGCTAGCGGCGTCACCGGAGCGGGGCAACCGGATTTGCATCCGGGGGCCCCGCTCCAGTACGTTTACGTCTCCACCCCGCACGACACCCGGGCACACACGTGTGCCCGTACCTGTCGCGTGGGCGGGTGGCAATCAGCACTCAGGTAGACCTGATAAAGTCTGATCCACCCGAAAGGGAAAGGCCCCCCGAAGGCCATCGGAATTCCAATCCAGTCGGAAACGGCAGGGAAACGAATCTGATAGAGTCGGAATCGCCGGAAAGGGAAAACGCGAAAGCGTAGAACCTGGAAAGCGCCGAGGAAATCGGGCCCGAAAGAGTCTGATAGAGTCG